>JBIKTP010000337.1:0-4108 GCA_044348035.1 Burkholderiaceae bacterium | reverse complement strand
CGCCTTGTCGATGGCCTCCAGGATCATCTGGATCGCGGCCTCGTGGTTCTCCACGCTGGGCGCAAAGCCGCCTTCGTCGCCCACGGCCACGCTGATGCCGCGGTCATGCAGGATCTTCTTGAGCGCATGGAACACCTCGGCGCCGTAGCGCAGGGCCTCGCGGAAGTTGGGTGCGCCCACCGGGATGATCATGAACTCCTGCAGGTCGAGGTTGTTGTTGGCATGGGCCCCGCCGTTGATGACGTTCATCATCGGCACCGGCATCTGCATGCCACCCATGCCACCGAAGTAGCGGTACAGCGGCAGGCCGGATTCCTCGGCGGCAGCGCGCGCCACGGCCATCGACACGGCCAGCATCGCATTGGCGCCCAGGCGGGACTTGTTCTCGGTGCCGTCGAGGTCGATCAGGGTCTTGTCCAGGAAGGCCTGTTCGGAGGCGTCCAGACCCATCACGGCCTCGGAGATCTCGGTGTTGATGAACTCGACGGCCTTGAGCACACCCTTGCCCAGGTAACGTCCCTGGTCGCCGTCGCGCAGTTCGATGGCTTCGCGAGAACCGGTGGACGCGCCCGAGGGCACGGCGGCACGGCCCATGGTGCCGCTTTCCAGCAGCACGTCGCATTCAACGGTGGGGTTGCCGCGCGAATCCAGGATTTCGCGGCCGACGATGTCAACAATAGCACTCATGGAGATCTTTCAGAAAAAACGCTTCAAACACCTTCCACCACCACCATGCGCATCACGGCGGCACCCTGGCGTGCCGCGCGGGCACGACCGTACTCGGGTGATTCGTTGAAGCGGCGGGCCGCCTCGACGCTGGGAAACTTGAGGACAACGAGGCGCTCGGGCGACCAGTCGCCTTCGAGAACCTCCACCTTGCCGCCACGCACGCACACCTCGGCCCCGTGGGCCTGCATCGCGGCACTGGACCATTTCTTGTACTCTTCGTACTGCTGCGGGTTGGTCACGGTCACATTGGCGATGATATAGGCGCTGGACATGGTTCTGGAGGGTGTGTGGGCGTTCAGAAGGAGCCTGCGAAAGCCTGCTCGAGGAGGCCATGGCGCTTGGTGACATGGTCCAGCTCGATCAGCGATTCCAGCAGGGCGCGCATGTGTTTCAGGGGGACGGCGTTCGGGCCGTCGCTGAGCGCGCGCGACGGGTCCGGATGGGTTTCCATGAAGATGCCTGCAATCCCGGCGGCCACTGCCGCGCGCGCCAGCACCGGCACCATTTCCCGTTGCCCGCCGCTGCTGCTGCCCTGCGCGCCGGGCAGCTGCACGGAGTGGGTCGCATCGAAGACCACGGGGGCATCGGTGTCGCGCATGATCGCCAGTGAGCGCATGTCGCTCACCAGATTGTTGTAGCCGAAGCTCACGCCGCGTTCGCAGGCCATGAAGTTGTCGGCCTCCAGACCGGCTTCGCGGGCTGCGGCGCGGGCCTTGTCGATGACGTTCTTCATGTCACCGGGCGCAAGGAACTGCCCCTTCTTGATGTTGACCGGCTTGCCCGATCGCGCCACGGCGCGGATGAAGTCTGTCTGCCGGCACAGGAAGGCCGGCGTCTGCAACACGTCGACCGCATCGGCCACCTGCAGGATCTGCTCTTCGGAGTGGATGTCGGTCAGCACTGGAACGGCAAGTTCGCTACGCACCCTGGCCAGGATCTCCAGGCCCTTGTTGATCCCGGGCCCGCGATAGCTGCCGCCGCTGGATCGGTTCGCCTTGTCAAAGCTGCTCTTGAAGATGAAGGGCATGCCCAGCGCTTGCGTGATCTCGCGCAGCGTGCCCGCAGTGTCCATCTGGAGCTGCTCGGACTCGATGACGCAGGGGCCGGCGATGAGGAACAACGGATGGGCCAGGCCCACCTCGAATCCGCACAGCTTCACGCGAAAGCCTCCGGTGCCGATCTTGCTGAAGTACCTTCGCGCTGCGTGCTGCGGTGCCGAGCACCTTGGGGCGGCCCGGCGGTGCTCACGCGACGGCCTTCAGGTTTCGCCCCTTGGACTGGTGGTCCAGGGCTGCCTTGATGAATGCGTTGAAAAGCGGGTGCCCGGCCCAGGGGGTGGAGCGGAACTCGGGGTGGAACTGCACGCCGACGAACCAGGGGTGGACGTCGCGCGGCAATTCGACGATTTCGGTCAGCTGCTCGCGCTGGGTGAGCGCCGAGATCACCAGCCCGGCCGCGCGCAGGCGCTCCAGGTAATTCACGTTGGCCTCGTAACGGTGCCGATGCCGTTCGGTCACGACATTGCCGTAGATGGAGTGGGCCAGCGTGCCCGAGACGACGTCGGAGCTCTGCGCGCCCAGACGCATGGTGCCCCCCAGGTCGGAGTTCTCGTTGCGGCTCTTGATGGTGCCGTCGGCGTCCTGCCATTCGGTGATCAGCGCAATCACCGGGTGGGGTGTCAGCGGCTCGAACTCCGTGCTGTTGGCCTCATCGAGCTGCGCGACATTGCGCGCAAACTCGATGGTCGCGACCTGCATGCCGAGGCAGATGCCCAGGTAGGGGATCTTGTTCTCGCGCGCAAACCGGGCTGCGGTGATCTTGCCCTCGATGCCGCGCTTGCCGAAGCCGCCAGGCACCAGCACCGCGTCGAACCGTGCCAGCTGGGCCACCGTGTCCGGCGTGATGGTTTCGGAGTCGACGTAATCGATCTTCACGCGGGCATGGTTCTTCATGCCGGCATGCCTGAGCGCCTCGTTCAGCGACTTGTAGCTGTCGCTGAGGTCGACATACTTGCCGACCATGGCGATGCTGACCTCGCATTGCGGGTGCTCGGTCTCGTACACCAGGTCGTCCCAGCGCTTGAGCTTGGCCGGTGGCGTGTTCAGGCGCAGCTTGTCGCAGATCAGGCCGTCGAGGCCCTGCTCGTGGAGCATGCGCGGCACCTTGTAGATGGTGTCGACGTCCCACATCGAAATGACGCCCCATTCGGGCACGTTCGAGAACAGCGAGATCTTGGAGCGCTCTTCCTGGGGGATGGGGCGGTCGGCGCGGCAGATCAGGGCGTCGGCCTGGATGCCGATCTCGCGCAGCTGCTTGGCGGTGTGCTGTGTCGGTTTTGTCTTGAGTTCGCCGGCGGCTGCAATCCAGGGCACGTAACTCAGATGGACAAACGCGGTGTTGTTCGGGCCCAGCTTCAGGCTCATCTGGCGCACGGCCTCCAGAAAGGGCAGCGACTCGATATCGCCGACAGTGCCCCCGATCTCGACGATGGCCACGTCGACGGCATCGGGCTCGCCGAAGCGCGCGCCGCGCTTGACGAATTCCTGGATTTCGTTCGTGACATGCGGGATCACCTGCACGGTCTTGCCGAGGTAGTCGCCGCGGCGCTCCTTCTCGAGCACGCTCTTGTAGATCTGTCCGGTGGTGAAGTTGTTGGTCCGGCGCATCCGGGTCTCGACGAAACGCTCGTAGTGGCCCAGGTCCAGGTCGGTTTCTGCGCCATCTTCGGTGACGAAGACCTCGCCATGCTGGAATGGCGACATGGTACCGGGGTCGACGTTCAAGTAGGGGTCGAGCTTGATCAAAGTGACTGTCAGGCCTCGCGATTCCAGTATCGCAGCGAGGGAGGCTGAAGCGATTCCCTTGCCAAGGGAGGACACGACACCGCCGGTGACGAAGACAAATTTGGTCATGTCAGGGCGAACCAATGCGGTTCGATGAGGTGATAAAGCGAAATTATAGGCGTCTGCTACATTGCGGCCATCCTGAACTTCACGGCTGCGGCCGAAGCCGGCTCGACCGCTGCACACCATGGATTTACGCGACAAACACATCGTTCTGGGTCTGAGCGGCGGCATTGCCTGTTACAAGTCCGCCGAGCTGTGCCGCGCGCTCGTCAAGGAAGGCGCGACGGTGCAGGTGGTGATGACGGCCGCCGCCGAGCAGTTCATCACGCCCGTGACCCTGCAGGCCCTCAGTGGCCGCCCGGTCTACACCTCGCAGTGGGACGCGCGCGAGGCCAACAACATGCCGCACATCAACCTGGCCCGGGAGGCGGACATGGTGCTGATCGCGCCCTGCAGTGCGGATTTCATGTCCAGGCTGGCGCAGGGCATGGCGGATGAACTTCTGAGCCTGATGTGCCTGGCCCGGCCCGTTG
>JBIKTP010000336.1:0-4112 GCA_044348035.1 Burkholderiaceae bacterium | reverse complement strand
CCGCCTCGACGTTGTAATCGCGTTCGGTGCTCATGGTAGGTTCGCCTCTCAAATTTAGCTGCATGGACAGATGGTGGTCGCTTGATCCGGCTGGTGTGAAGCCGATCTTTCGATACAGCGCTATGGCCGAGATGTTCTGCGGCGCCACCTCCAGTCCGATCTGCCGCATGTCCGCCGCTTTTGCGTGAAGTACGCAATGCTCCATCAACTGTCCGGCGATTCCCCGGCTTTTCCACGCGTTCAGCACACTGACGCTGGTGATGTGTGCCACGCCCGTCTGCCTGTCATTGCAGTAGGCAGCCACCAATCCGATCAGCGTGCCATTCGACCATGCTTCGAAGCGGGTGGCGGCGCGGATGAGCTTCCGCGCATAGGCGTCAATATCGACGCGTTCACTGAGTGGCGGGATGAAACTGGCGTCGCAACAATGCAGGAACAGTGCGAGCTCCCCTGCTCCGGCGCTGTCGGTTCGATAGCCGATGTGCTCGCTCATGGCGCCAGTTCCGCCAGCCCGAAGCCAAAGCGGCCGAATTCGTTGCCGTTGTAGAGCAGGTAAACCTTGCCATCGCACTCAAACACGTGCGGATAACACTGCATGTCAGAGTCCCAATCACCCGCACTACCGACGAGTCGCGGGTTGTCATCGTCGCGAGTCCAGTGTGTCCAGTCGTCGGAATAGGCGTGTCCAATGCGATAACCACGGCCTTTGGTGGCACGAAAGTCGACCGACTGGCGGTAACAGAAGAACATGTGCTGCCTGCCGGCTATGGGGAGGACTGTCGGTAGAGCCTGACTCTCGTCAGGACCGAGTTTGTCCTTGATGATCTGGCGGGCTTCCTCCTTGACCCATTGGACGCCATCGGTCGATGTCGCATGCCCGATCTTGTAGGTGCGCTCGGGCGCTGCGTCTTGAGTTGCGCGGGCCCAGCCCGTGCCGAAGATGTACCACATATGAAGACTATCGCCATGGGACCTGACAAAACCGTCGCCGACCAGAAAGGGTTCGTGCAGCGATGGTCCAAGCACTGGACCCGTGCCGACCCGTTGGAACGTGAGGCCATCATCATGGCTGATTGCCAGGCCGATCGCGGTATCGACCGAGACTGAAACCCTGCGGTTCCAGCCACAGGTATAGGCATAGACCAGATCACCATGACGCAGGACGTTCATCGGAAAGATGCCGTGCTCATCGAAACACCCCAGTCCGCCCAAGGGGATGACGGTCTGGTCCGAGACACGGATCACGTCACGCAGATTTTTGTGCATGTCGACAAAGGCAATATGGCTCAGGTACTTGCCGTTGCGTGGATCTACCGCGCGAGTTGAAAAGTAGATGCGCACGAAATCATCGAATACCAGGGCCTGTGGCGACTGGGCAAACTGGACGCAGTCGTTCGGCAGTGTGTACTGGCCCGGATCGAATATCCTGCCTCGTTTGATCCATTGCATCGCGCTGGGTCCTTATTCCAGGTCACCGTCCAGCACTGCAAGTCCGAATCCGTAGCGACCGACTTGGTCGCCCAGATAGGCCATGTAGGTTTTGCCGTCGAGCTCGAAAACATGCGGGTAGCTGATCATTTCGGCATCCCAGCCGGAGGGCGACACGTCGATGCCTGCCCTGGCATCATCGCGATCCCAGTCGATCAGGTTGCTGCTGGAGGCATACCCGATCCGGTAGCCGTGTTCTTTTCCTCGGTAGTCACAGCTGTGGCGGTAACTGAAGAACATGTGGTACCTGCCATTGGCGTAGGTCACGTCAGGGCTGGCTTGCGCTTCGTCCGCCTCGATGCGACTGTCTATCAGGTCCCGGTCAATCTTGTTCCAATGCAATCCATCCGCGGAAGTCGCCATCCGAATCCTGTAGACCGGCTCCGCCCTGCCGGAGACCATCTTCCATTTGCGCCCTGCGATGTACCAAAGGTACCAAGTGTCGTTGAAGCGGCGGATCTTGGGACCACTGAGCACGAACGGCTCTGTGGGGGAGTAGGGTATGACTGGTCCTTTGCCAAGCTTCCTGAACAGTTTGCCTCCGTCGGTACTGAGTGCCACTCCGATCGCCACATTGAACGGTACGGATTCGCAGCGGGTCCAGCCGGCGTAATAGGCACGTATCACAGGGCCGTCCCGGATCACTGAAACCGGGTAGGTTCCGAACTCGTCGAATTCGCCCAATCCGCCCAGTTCAAGAATTGGCTTGTCTGCGACCCCGCGCACCTTGAAGAGGTCCTCGCGGTCCAGGTCCACATAAGCGGAGTAACTGACATACTGGCCATTTGCATCTGCCGGTGGGCGACACGAAAAATACACCCGCAAAACGTCGTCTAGCAGCAACGCAGAGGGCGCCTGTGCGAACTCCTTGAGCCAATCGCGTCCGGGTGTTTCCTGAGGTGTGAATACCTTGCCTAGTTTTCGCCACTTGAACATGCTTCCTGCCTATTGATGGTTGTCGGTCCGGGCGTATCAGCAGGGTGCCACCAATAGGTCCACGGATGGAACATCACCCGCCCGGGATGAGGTCGAACCCTTCCCTCAACTGTGCCCGGATGGTGGCTACCGGGTTGAACATCATGACGTCGAGAATGGATAACCATGGGACGAAGTCATTGCTGAACTGCGGGTAGACGAGGGGTCTCGGCTGGAGGAACCGCAGATCGATGCCCTGGTGCAGAAACGCCTCGCGCGAGTACAGCGTCATGCCGCCGATGGAATTGATGTAGCTTTCGGCACCGACTTGTTTGCACAGGGCAAGTACTTTGTCCTGACCTTTCAGCCCGTCGGCGATCGGGATGGTCGACGACACACGGACCTCTGTGTGAATGTCGAGAAAAGCGCAGGTCACCTCCAGCGTGTGTCGGATGAATTCAAAGAGGTTCCGGCTTTCGCAATGCAGTGCCTGCTCGACGATCGGAAATGTCGTCAGGAAGTATGGCGCGCGCTGGTAGGCCCCCCTGATCTGCTGGCAAAACTTGTCGGGGTCGTACTCCGCAGCGATTTCGCGCTCGACGATGTCCAGAGAGTCGGAGTCGCGTTTCAGAGGCAGAGAAAAAGTGCTTTCCGCCCCGTTGAGCAACATGCGGTTGCGGTTTATCCAGCCCTTCTTGGTGTACTTGATGCTGTCGTAAATGATGAACACATCGGCTGCCGCGATCAGCTGAAAATAGCCGATGTAGGGCAGGAAGTAGGGCTGCATGATGGCCAGTCGCATGGCGGGAGCGTCGGTACGCCAGTTTCAGCCCCGGCCCGGCGGGTGCGCGATGAGTTCGATCACCCGGGCCATGATCGCCTTGTCGAGGTCGGGATAGATCGGCAGACACAGAATCTCCCGGGAAGCCTTGGACGCAACAGGCAGCAGCGCGCAGCCGGCCGAGGGCAGGCCCCGGTACATCGGGAACTCGGAGATCAGGGGATAGAAGTAGCGCCGCGGGTGGATGGCGTTTTTCTTCAGCCAGTCGTTGAGCGCGTCGCGGCTGATCGGGTAGGCGCTGTCGACCAGGATCGGGAAATAGGCGTAGTTGCGCTGGCTCTCGCCAGCATCGCCCAGGCAGGTGATTCCAGGGATGCCGGCCAGGCCCTGGCGGTAGGCTTCGTCGATCAGGCGGCGCTTTTCCAGCGCAGCATCGATGTGCTGGAGCTGCAGCAGTCCGAGCGCGGCATTGAACTCGTTCATCTTGCCGTTGATGCCGGTGGCCACGACATTGGTTTCGCCGGCGTGGCCGAAGTTCTTGAGCTGGTCGATGCGGGCCTTGGTCTTGGCATCGGGGCAGATGATGGCCCCGCCCTCGAAGGTGTTGAACACCTTGGTGGCGTGGAAGCTCAGCACCGAGAGGTCGCCGTGGTTGAGCACGCTGCCGCAATGGCACTGCACGCCAAAGGCATGGGCCGCGTCGTAGATGATCTTGAGGTTGTAGGTATCGGCGATTTTCTGGATCGCATCCACGTCGCAGGGGTGGCCGTAGCAGTGCACCGGCAGGATCGCCGTGGTCTGGGGCGTGATGGCAGCCTCGATCTTCTGCGGGTCCAGGTTCAGGGTGTGGGGATCGATGTCGACGAACACCGGTTTGATGCCGTTCCACAGGAGCGAGTGCGAGGTGGCCACGAACGAGTAGGGCGTG
>JBIKTP010000693.1:0-4116 GCA_044348035.1 Burkholderiaceae bacterium | reverse complement strand
GGCAGACACTACATCTGCCACCACCTTCAAAACCAGCGCCCAGACCTTCGCACCGGGAGGCTCAGGGCGTTGCCTTACCGCAACAGAGCCAGGACGCCCTGGGGCAACTGGTTGGCCTGGGCGACCATAGCCGTACCAGCCTGTTGCAGGATCTGTGCGCGGGACAAATTGGCGGTCTCCTGGGCAAAGTCGGCATCCAGAATGCGCGAGCGCGATGCGGTCAGATTTTCCGAGGTGACCTGCAGGTTGGCGATCGTGGTCTCGAACCGCGACTGCAGGGCGCCCAGCTTGGCGCGCTCTCCACTGAGGAAGTTCAGGGCCGAGTCTACGGTCTTGAGGGCATCGGTGGCTTTATTGAAGGTTGAAATATCCAGTTCGGAGACCTTTTTCAGCTCGGAGCCGATATCCGCAGCCAGCAGGTTGGTGGTTGTCACATCAGCCGAAAAGGACTTGGCAGAGTCCAGCGTGATGAAGCCGCCAACTGTCACTCCTTCCGCGGTCGCATCGCCGGCCAGCACGACGGTACCACCGCTGTCCGCGCCGCTGCTGTCGAGCTTCTGGATCGTGACGCTGCCCGCATTGGCCACGGTCGTGTCGGCAATCGAGATGTCGCTGCCAGTCACATTGGTGAGCACGACGGCCGTGCCCGCGTCATTCAGCGAGGCCGTCACGCCGGTCTTGGATGCCTGGTCGTTGATGGCCGCCACCGCAGACGACAACCCGTCGCCCGTGGTCCCTGACACTGCGAAGGTCACAGCCTGCGGCGTTGCATTGTCTGATTGCAGGTTCAGGCTGTAGGAGCCAGTGGCGCCGAAGGTCAGGCTTGCAGAGGTGCGGGCTGTGGCGACGACACCGGTGGTAGACGCAACCAGATTCACCTTGTCTGCGTTGGCCCTGGCGGTGCTGTTCACGTCGACGGTGATGGTGCTGCTGCCCAGGGATCCGCTGATAGCCAGGGTACCCGCCGTGGTCGAGTTGAGGTTGACGTTGAAAACCGCATTGGCAACGGCCGCACCACCGGTGGCCTGGACCTGGTTGTTGCCGTAGACATTGGTTCGCAGGTTCGCCGTCGAGGCCGTGATGGTCTGGTTGGCGTTGGCACCCACCTGGTACTGCTGCGTGCCGAACGTGCCATTCAACAGCTTGGTTCCGGCAAATTCCGTGGTTTGCGAGACCCGGTCCAGTTCCGACACCAACTGGCCGACCTCGGCCTGAAGTGCCAGACGGTCACTTGCGCTATTGGTGCCATTGGCCGACTGAACAGCCAGCTCACGCACACGCTGCAGGATGTCCGAGGATGCCTTCAGGGCGCTTTCGGCCGTCTGGGCCAGCGAAATGCCGTCATTGGCATTGCGAATCGCCTGGTTCAACCCCCGGATCTGGGAGGTGAACCGCTCGGAAATGGCCAGGCCGGCGGCATCGTCCTTGGCGCTGTTGATTCGCAACCCGGACGAAAGCCGGGTGATCGAAGCCGACAACGACGACTGACTGGCGCTCAGATTGCGCTGTGCTGTCAGCGTATTGATGTTTGTATTGATATTCGACGACATTGAAAACCTCCAGTAAAACTGACTAAACCCGGCATCTCTGCCGGCCAAAACGCCAGTGCGAACCTGGCCGCCATGTCCGGGGCTGCTTTTCTCTGCCTGCCAGACGACGAGCACCTCATGCCACCCGTTACCAAGGTTTTCGGGCAATCGCGCAAAAACTTTAGGCCGAACCGCCGAAGTAAGCCGGAATTTGCCACCTTATCGGCGCTACGCACGGAAATGCATTACCCACAATCGCTCCACTATCCCAAGTTGTCGGCTGCGTTGCTGACGTCTTGTCCGGCAAACCTGCCGTCTTCTTAAGGAGAATTTGATGGCCTCGACGATCAACACCAACATCAATTCGCTCACTGCCCAGCGCAACCTGAGCACGAGCCAGGCCGCTTTGTCCACCTCGCTGCAGCGTCTGTCATCTGGCATGCGCATCAACAGCGCCAAGGACGATGCTGCCGGTCTGGCCATTTCCGAGCGGTTCACCACCCAGATCCGGGGGTTGAACCAGGCGATTCGCAATGCCAATGACGGCATTTCGCTGGCCCAGACGGCCGAAGGCGCCCTGAAGGCATCCACGGACATCCTGCAGCGGGTGCGTGAACTGGCTGTTCAGTCGGCCAATGGCACCAATAGCGCAAGTGACCGTCTGGCACTTCAGGCCGAGGTCGGCCAGTTGGTGTCGGAACTGGACCGGATCTCGCAAACCACGGAATTTGCCGGAACCAAGCTGTTGAATGGCACGTTCGGCACGCAGCAGTACCAGGTGGGCGCCAACGCCAACCAGACCATCACGGCCTCGACCCCAAATCTGGGCACCAATGTCTACGGCAACAACCAGGTGCAGGCCATTGGTGGTGACGCCGTCGCCAACGCCGTTTTCAACGTCAACCTCAACTCGACCACGGCAGGCACGCTGACCATCAACGGGTCCCTGGGCACAAGCACCATCACCGTCGACGTCAACAGCGCCGCGAAGGCCAACGCAGACAAGATAAACCTGGTTGCGTCCAGCACCGGTGTCGTCGCCACAGCCCGCACCTCTGCAAGCCTGACCTTCGGCGCCACTGGCTCCTACAGCCTGAGCCTGCAATCCAACAATACAACGCCGCAGGCTGTGACCTTCGCAGTGACAGGGGCCTCCGGCGACGGGCTGTCTGCTGCGGTAGGGGCCATCAACGACCAGACGTCCAAGACCGGCGTGACGGCCTCGCTGAATTCCACGGGTACGGCCATCGTGCTCACCAACGAGGCTGGCAACGACATCTCGATCGCCGACACGACCGTGGCCAACGCGGGCAGTGTGACAATCCAGAAGCTCGACAGCAGCGGCGCGGACAGCGGCGCTCCGGCCGTGTTGGCTGGGGACACGACCCCGGAGGGTGTGACCGTCGTCGGCCTCATCACGCTGGACTCCGACAAGTCCTTTTCGGCCGATCAGACAGGTACGAACCTGCTCGCTGCGGATATCGGCTCCGAGCTCAAGAAGGTCTCCGACCTGGATGTGAGCACCTTCGGCAATGCCACCGAATCCCTCAAGACCGTGGACGCGGCCCTGGCCTACATCAGCGGTGCCCGTGCCAAGCTGGGCGCCTTGCAGTCGCGGTTCGAGACCTCGATCGCCAACCTGCAGATCACCTCGGAGAACCTGTCCGCATCCCGCTCTCGCATCATGGACGCGGACTTTGCCCAGGAGACCGCCAATCTGTCCCGCGCACAGATCCTGCAACAGGCTGGCACGGCCATGGTGGCGCAGGCGAACCAGCTCCCTCAGGGCGTCCTGGCCCTTCTGCAGCAGTAAGCCCATGGTCGGGATGCCCTGACAGCAGTCCGGAACCCCGCCGCACCTGCGCGCCAGCGACCCCAGGCAGACCGCTGATCCCAAGCCTGCGCGGCATGAGAGCTCCGCTTGTCCCGACCAGTTCTGCGCGCCACGGCGCAAGTGAAGGGGTACGCAGCGAAAAAAACCTCGAAAGTGTGGCTGGCTCAGACACGGCGGGTGGTGGCCCTGGGACCCGAGGGCGACGCCGCGCCCAGACCGACGCCCGGAAAAATCTGCATACGGCGGCCATGGTTGGCAAGCTGCAGACCGAGCAAGGCAAAGCGGCGTACCGGCGGCGCAAATGGGTCGTCGAGCCGCCCAATGGCTGGATCAAAAGCGTACTCGGGCTTCGCGAATTCAGCCTGCAAGGACAGCACCACGTGCAGGCCGCAGGTTCAAGCCAGTGTGCCTGGCGCCGAATCTGCGGCGCAAGCAATACGATGCGCGCGCTCCGACAGCCGCGCACTGGTACGACCGAAACGTAAGGGTCGATCAAGAGCACAACACCACACTAGGCTTTTGCCTTACAGGGACTCGTCGAAAACCTGACAGGGAAAGCATCCGTTTCCCGATTCAAGTTTTTCAGGCATCGGACAAAAATCTCCCATCGAACGCAAACAACGCCACACGCGCAGGAAAAATCCATGACCACCGACCAAATTGTTTCCGAAATTCGGGAAGCCAACCTCACCTACCTGATGCTGGCACAGAACCTGATCCGTTCAGACCGCGCCGAGGCTCTTTTCCGTCTGG
>JBIKTP010000334.1:0-4121 GCA_044348035.1 Burkholderiaceae bacterium | reverse complement strand
CCCGCAATGCCGCTGGGACAATCTTGCACTCAACGGAGACATCCCGGAACACAACCGTGCCGCCGCGCGCAGTTTCCCGGGCAACTTCCTGTTTTCGACCGGCCCGAACAGCCAGGGTGGCGGCAAACGCACCACCCGGGGCCACTATGACGTCCCGATGCGCAGCTGCACGATCCGGCTGGACGACAAGACCGTCGTCGAAGACGGTCGGCTGGTCGACCCCCGCATGATCGTGCAGCGAGAGGCGCGCTGAGTCTCCCCCGCCGTCGGTCCCCCCGATCCGTCCGCACCCACCTGCATCACCATGTTGATCGAAGGCCAGTTCTCCGTGCCGGCGGATCCCGAGCAGCTCTTGCAACATCTCTTCGATGTGCGCCTGATGGCCTCCTGTCTGCCGGGCTGCGAAAAGATCGAGCCCATCACCGACGCCAAGTACCGCGCAGTGCTTGCGATGGCCATGGCTGGCATCAAGGCGCGGTTCGACCTGGAGGTCGAAATCACACGCCGGGATGCAAACAATGTCTGGGCCACCACCCGGGGCGAAGAAGGCGGGCGCGCCAGCACCTTGCAGGCAGAAAGCCGGATCACGCTGCAACGGACCGACGACGGAACCCTGGTGTCCTACGAGTCCGACGTCGCCATCACCGGGCGCCTGGGGCGCTTCGCCCTCGGGATGATGAAAAAGAAGGCACAGAGCCTGGGCGACGAGTTCGCCGCGAACCTGCAGAAGAAGCTCGGGGAACTCAGCGCCCCTTGCGCACAGCCGCTGGCGGCCGATGCCGTACCGGCTGCCAGCGACGCGCTCACTCCCCCCCCAGCCCAGGCTGAGCCAACCGCCCCGATGCCCGAAGCCGTGTCTGGAAGTACGATGCGACCTGCCTGGTGGCAGCGCCTGTGGTTCTGGCTGACCGGCCGCAGCGCCCCCGCCAAGCCCGCCAGCCACTGAGGAGCCCCATGCTGCAAGGTTTTTACCGTCCCCGCACCGTTGCCGAAGCAGCCACCTTGCTGGCCGGCGACCCAGACGCCAAACCCATCGCCGGCGGTGCCACCCTTGTGGCCATGCTCAACGCGCGGGTCATCGAGCCAGCCGCACTGGTCAGCCTGGCAGGCATCGAGGAAATCAAGGGGATCTCCGTGATGGCGGATGGCCGGCTGCGCATCGGAGCATTCACGCGCCACAGCGAGACCGCAGAATGCACGCTGCCCATGGGCGCTTCGGCCGTGGTCCGCCATGCAGCCTCGCAGATCGCCAACGCCACCGTGCGCAACATGGGCACCATTGGCGGGTCGATCGCTTTCGCCGACCCCGGGCTCGACTATCCCCCCGCGCTGGTGGCAGCCGGGGCCGAGATCGAGATCGCATCGACCCAGGGCACGCGCCATGTCGCTGCCGCTGAATTTTTCCTCGATTGGTATGTGACCGCCCTGGAGCCCGGTGAGCTGGTCACGGCCGTCCTGTTGCCCGCGCCTCCTGATGCATCGGATCGGGGCGTCTACATCAAGCATGCGCGGGTCGCCGGCGACTATGCCACCGCGTCCGTTGCGGCCTGCCTGCATGCCGACGGCACCCTGCGCGTGGCGGTCGGTTCCTGCGGACCGGTACCCATCACCGACGACACTGCGAACGCCCTGCTGTCGGGCGACCGCAGCGACGCGACCATCCGGCGCGCCGGAGAACTTCTCGTTCAACATGCCGATCCGCTCGACGATGTGCGCGGCAGCGCCGATTTCCGGCGCCAGCTCATACCGCGGCTTCTGTTGCGGGCGGTGCGGTCTGTGGAAGTTCCAGCGGGAGGGCGCTCATGAGTCTGTCGAAACATGCACTGACGCTGTCGGTGAACGGTTCACCCACCGAGGTCCGAGCCGGCCTGCACGACACCTTGCTGACAGTACTGCGTGATCAGCTGCAGTGCACCGCAGCCAAGCGTGGCTGCAACCAGGGAGTGTGCGGTGCCTGCACGATCCTGGTGGATGACCGGCCCGCACGCGCCTGCCTGAGCCTGGCCGTCAACAGCGAGGGGACGGACATCCGTACCCTCGAAGGCCTCAACGACCAGCCCGACATGCGCCTGCTCCAGCAGGCGTTTGCAAAGGCTGGAGCCTTCCAGTGCGGCTTCTGCACGCCCGGCATGCTGGTGAGCGCGCAGGCCTTGCTGCGAGGCAATCCTGCGCCCGATGCGCAGGACGTCCGAAAGGCGCTGTCCGGCAACCTGTGCCGGTGCACAGGCTACACCAGGATCGTATCGGCGGTGCTGGATGCAGCCGCCATGATTCGCAAGGAGCCCGTCGCACCATGATCTCCGCACAGAATCCACCGGTCAGCCCCGACACGGGGGCCGAGCGCATGCCCCCGGGTGCGGTGGGCGCATCGGTCCCCCAGCTCGATGGCGATGAAAAACTGACCGGGCAGGCCCAATTCATCGCAGACCTGTACCGCCCCGGCATGCTGCATGGCGCTATCCTGCAAAGCCCGCATGCCCACGCGCGGATCCGGGGCTACAACCTGCGTGCGGCGCTGGCCTTGCCCGGGGTGCGCGGAATCGTCACCGGGGATGATCTCGACGCCGGCCACCGCATGGGCGCATTCATCAAGGACGAGCCGGCTCTGGCCAAGGGCAAGGTGCGCTACAGCGGCGAGATCGTGGCGGCCGTGGCCGCGGACAGCGAGTCCATCGCGCGCCAGGCGGCCCGGCTGATCGAGGTCGACTACGAGGTCCTGCCGGCGGCGCTGGATCCGGCAAAGGCTCTGGAGCCCGGTGCACCGCTGGTGCACGACGATGCTGCGTCCTATGTCAGCGTGTTCGACTCCGGGACGCAAGGCAATGTCTGTTCCCGCACGTCCCTCGTGGAGGGCGACGCGGCGTCCGCCTGGGCCCAGTGCGACGTCATCGTGCAGGACACTTACCAGACGCAGGCCCAGGCCCACCTGTCGATCGAGCCCTGCGGCGCGCTGGCAGAGATCGATGCGTCCGGCCGTGTGACGCTGTGGTCTGCCAACCAGTCCGTCTTCAGGGTACAGGCCAATGTCTGCGAGTCGCTGGGTCTGTCGATGACCAGGCTGCGTTGCCTGACGCCGCGCATCGGCGCCGGGTTCGGCAACAAGATGGAGGCCCATGTCCAGCCTGCCGTGGTGCTGCTGGCGCTGAAGACCCGCAAGCCCGTGAAACTGATCCTCAGCCGCGAGGAAGACTTCGAAACCGTGCGCGCGCGCCACCCCGTCACGATCCGCATGAAAACCGGCGCACGCCGCGACGGCACCCTGGTGGCCCGCGAGACCGAGCTTCTCCTGGATGGCGGTGCCTACGGCGACGACAGCCCCGGCGTGCTGGGGTATGCCCTGCTGATGAACTGCGGCCCGTACAACATCCCGCATGTATCGGCCCACGGGCGGGTGGCCTACACCCACAAGATGCGTTTTGGCGCCTTTCGCGGTTTCGGTGTGCCGCAGGTGACGTTCGCGTCCGAGCAGCAGATCGACGCGATCGCGCGGCAACTGGACATCGATCCGATGGCCATGCGGCGCCTCAACATCAAGCGCGATGGCGATCGCTGGTTCGGCGGGCAAGGGATCTTCTCCAACGGCCTCGCCGACTGCCTCGACGTGGTCGAGCGGGAATCCGGCTGGAAGGCAGCCCGGGCCGCCAGGCTGCAACCGGCCGGCGCCCCGGCGCCCGAGTTCCGCCGGGGCATGGGGCTGGCTGTCTCGGCCCATATCAGCGGCCTGCTGGCCACCGGCGCCATCGTTCGCATGCTGGAGGACGGCACCGTCCTGCTCAACACCGGTGCGGTCGACATCGGGCAGGGCAGCAACACCGCCCTCACCCAGATCTGCGCCCAGGCGCTGCAAGTGCCGGTGGACCGGGTGGCCATTGCCAGCCCCGACACCGATGGCTCGCCCTACAACTGGGGCACCACCGCCAGCCGCATCACCTACATGACCGGGCGCTCGGTGGTGGCCGCCGCCGCCGAGGTGGAAAAGCAGCTCAGGAAACATGCTGGCGCCATGCTGGAATGCGCCGAGAATGATCTCGAACTGCGTGCCGGCGGCAACATCGGCATCAAGGGGGTTCCAGGGGGCGGGGTGAGCTTCGCCCAGATCTCGGGCTACGCCCATTGGGCCG
>JBIKTP010000335.1:0-4121 GCA_044348035.1 Burkholderiaceae bacterium | reverse complement strand
GACCTTCGGCTATGGCGACCAGTCCCCCCTGGCGGCCGACCTGGTCCTGTGTGGCCCGGTGGTGGCGCGCGAGGCGCAGGACAACGGCAAGAGCCTGCAGGCGCATTACGCCCACCTGATCGTGCATGGCACGCTGCACGCCCAGGGCTGGGACCACGAAACCGGCGAGGCAGAAGCGCAGGCCATGGAGGCCCGCGAGACCGCCATCCTTGCCCGCCTGGGTTTCGAGGACCCCTACGCCGCCCCCTGAGACACTCGCGCTAGTTGCGCTGCTCGAACTCGCGGTCGCGGGCACCGATGGCGGCCGTGGCCAGTGCGGCCAGCTCACGGGCCAACACCTCCAGCACGTCCTCCAGCGTGACGATGCCCACCAGGCGGCCCTCGTCATCGGCGATCACCAGCCGGCGCAGCCGGTTGCTGCGCATCAGCGCGACGGCATCCATCGCGTCCATGTCCGGGTTGGCCAGCACCAGCTCGACCGACATGATGTCGCCAGCGGTGAACATGGCCGGGTCCAGGCCCTCGGCCATCAGCGCCAGCACCAGGTCACGGTCGGTGACGATGCCCACGGGGAAGGCCTTGGTTTCTGCATCCACCACCACCAGCGCGCCAATATGGTGCTGGCGCATCAGTTGCGCAGTGACCTGCGCGGTGGTTTCGGGCTCGACGACGGCGACGAAGGCAGTCGCGAAGTCTCTGAGGCGGGTGGGCATGGCGGTCTCCTTTCAAGGCGGCCGGCTGGTGCCAGCAGAAACCCATCATCCCCCCGCCACAGGGGCGCGGCCTTGATGCCCGTCAATCACCCGGCGGGAGGTGCAGGGGAATCGTCACCGGCCCGTCGTTGACCAGCGCCACCCGCATGTCGGTCGCGAAACGCCCTGTCTGCACCACCGGGTGGGCGGCCCGGGCGAGCGCCACGAACAGGTCGTAGAGGCGGCGCCCCTCGTCCGGCGCGGCCGCCGAGCTGAAGCCGGGCCGGTTGCCGCCAGAGGCGTCCGCCGCCAGCGTGAACTGGCTGACCACCAGCAGGCCACCGCCCACATCCTGCAGGCTGCGGTTCATCTTGCCGGCATCGTCGCCGAAGATGCGCAGCTTGAGGATCTTGGCCAGCATGCGTGCGGCATGGGCGTCGGTGTCCCCCCGCTCGGCGCACAGCAGCACCAGCAGACCCGGCCCGATCTGGCCCACCACCGCCGCCTGGACGGTCACGCTGGCTTCACTCACCCGCTGCAGAACTGCCTTCACGCACCACCTCCTGTTTGTGGTGCTGGATTGTGGCCCACGCCGGCCCGGCAGCGGCGGCAAGGGGGCTGGCGTGCAAAAATGACCCCATGAACCGTCGCCACCACCGTCACGCGCCCTGGATCGCCGGCTGGCTGCTGACCGCTGCCCTGGGCAGCCTGCTGCTGGGCCAGCGCGCGCTGGTACAACTCGAGGAAAGCTTCGAGGCCGACGCACGCAGTGCCTACCGGCTGATCAACCACCGCGCAGAGCAGCACGACGCCATGCTGTCGGCCCTGTCGCTGTTGCGCAAGGACAACGACCCGGCCCGCCCGGAGCAGCGTCTGCAATCGGTCTACCCGCAGATCGTCTCGCTCCAGCAGCGCGACGCCGGCGCCCTGTGGCCACAGCCCGCGCTGGGGGTGGCAGAGGCCGAGTCCCGCAGGCTGGGCCGGGCGGTGCTGGCTGACCCGGCCATTGCGCGGGGGCGCTTCCAGCTGGTCATGGCGGGCGAACCGGCCAGCTACGCGGTGCAGATCGACGTGCGCGGCATGGTGCCCTGGGGCGAGTGGCCAATGGCGGCGGAATCCAGCCCGGTGCGCGTCACGCTCGAACATGCCGGCGAAATCTTCGTGCTGCAGCCCGGTGACGTACCGGCCGAGGGCGCGCGCGGCTGGCGCTTTTCGTTCGTGCAGGCGCTGACCAGCCCCAGCCAGCCCTTCGATATCGTCGCCCAGCGGCAGGTCGGCTGGTCGGCCCTGCCCTGGAGCCAGATGGCCGCATGGTCGCTGTTGGTCGCACTGCTGCTGCTGGCCGCGCGCGCCCTGTTGCGCCAGCGCACCGACGGCCAGCGCGCCCACGCTCTGCTGCGCCTGGGACAGATTGCGCGGCTCAACACCCTGGGTGAACTCGCCGCCGGCATGGCCAACGACCTGAACCAGCCGGTCACCGAGCTGCTGACCAACGCCCGCATCGCCCACCGGGTGCTGCAGGAAGACCCGCCCGACCTGCTCACCGGCCAGCTGGCCGTGCAGGACGCACTGACCAACGCCCAGCGTGTCTCGGACGTGATCAACCGCCTGCGCTACGCGGTGCGCCAGCCCGACAAGAGCGCCCGCCTGGAGGACGTCGACCTGCCGCTGCTGGCGCGCCGCGCCCTGCACCTGCTCGACCCGGAGTTGCGCCGCCACGGCATCGAGGCGCGCATCGAGCAGGACGCCGAGACCATCAGCGTGCGCGGCGACCCGCAGGCGCTGGAGCAGATCATGCACAACCTGCTGCTCAATGCGATGCAGGCGCTCGACCAGGTACAGATCAGCGACCGCCGGCTGGTGATCAGCCTGGGCAAGTCGGAGAAGCATGGGCACTTCATCGTGCGCGACACCGGCCCAGGCATGCCCACCGATGTTCTTCCGCATGTCTTCGAGCCGTTTTTCACGACCCGCGAAGGTGGCCTGGGCCTGGGCCTGACGCTCAGCGAGTCGATGGCGGACGACATGGGCGGCACCCTGACCGCCTTCAACCAGTTGCCGCACGGCGCGGAGTTCCGGCTCAGCCTGCCGCTGGCTGCCCCGCACTGACGAAACCGCTGCGGATCAGGCCAGGGTAACGCGCACGAACTTGCGCTTGCCCACCTGCAGCACATAGGTGCCGGCGCCCAGCTTGAGGCCCTTGTCGCTGACCACGTTGGAGTCGACGCGTACCCCGCCGCCGTCGATCAGCCGGTTGCCCTCGCCGCCGGAGGCCGTGAGGCCGGCCATGCGCAGAAGCGCGCCGATGCCCACTGGCGCCCCTCCCTCGCCCAGTGGCAGCTGCAGCTCGGGCACCTCGTCGGGCACACCGCCCTGGGCGCGGTGGTTGAAGTCCTGCTCGGCCCGGCCGGCGGCGGCTGGCGAATGGAAGCGCGCGGTGATCTCGCGTGCCAGCGCCAGCTTGGCGTCTTTCGGGTTGCGGCCCGCCTCGACCTCGGCGCGCAGAGCGGCGATCTCGGCCTCGGAGCGGAAGCTCAGCAGGGTGTACCAGCGCCACATCAGGGTGTCGGAGATGCTCAGCACCTTGGCGAACATGGTGTTGGCGTCTTCCGAGATGCCGATGTAGTTGTTCTTGCTCTTGGACATTTTCTCGATGCCGTCCAGGCCTTCGAGCAGCGGCATGGTCAGGATGCACTGCGGCTCCTGGCCGTATTCGGCCTGCAGGTGGCGGCCCACCAGCAGGTTGAACTTCTGGTCGGTGCCGCCCAGCTCCAGGTCGGACTTGAGCGCCACGCTGTCGTAGCCCTGCATCAGCGGGTAGAGGAACTCGTGCACGCTGATGGAACGACCCTCCTTGAAGCGCTTGGCGAAGTCGTCGCGCTCCATCATGCGCGCCACGTTGTAGCGGGCGGCGAGCTCGATCATGCCGCGCGCGCCCAGTGGGTCGCTCCACTCGCTGTTGTAGCGGATCTCGGTGCGGGCCGGGTCCAGCACCATGGCGGCCTGCTGGTAATAGGTTTGCGCGTTGGCCTCGATCTGCTCACGCGTCAGGGGCGGGCGGGTGGTGTTGCGGCCGGACGGGTCACCAATCATGCTGGTGAAGTCGCCGATCAGGAAGATGACGGTATGGCCGAGATCCTGCAGTTGGCGCATCTTGTTGAGCACCACGGTATGCCCGATGTGGATGTCCGGCGCGGTCGGATCCAGGCCGAGCTTGATGCGCAGCGGCAGGCCGGTGGCCGCAGAACGGGCCAGCTTGCGCACCCAGTCGTCCTGGGGCAGAAGCTCCTGGCAGCCCCGCAAGGAGACCGCCAACGCGTGGCGGACATCATCCGTTACAGGAAAAACAGGGCTTTCAGCTTGATTCATAAGGGTTTTGACGGATGCGGATGCGACCGGGGCGGATATACTGCGGCCTTCGCCCAGAGC
>JBIKTP010000333.1:0-4127 GCA_044348035.1 Burkholderiaceae bacterium | reverse complement strand
AGCCAGGTCACCAGCGAGCCTGCAAACACGACACCCACGAAGACCAGCGCGAAGCCCGCCCCGTAACGGATCAGCGCGTCGGCACCTCCCATGGGCAACCACGCCGCCGCCGTCGGGGCAAACCACCGGGCCAGCAGAAAAGCAGCCACCCAGGTGATCAGCGAAAGCACCTCGTACACCAGCCCGCGCCATGCCCCTACCAGCAACGAGAGCAGCAGCAGGCCTGCAAATACCCAGTCGAGAAGGGCCATGGTGACGCAGTGGGCCTACAGCGTCAGGATGGCAGGGGACAGGTCGAGCTTGCGGATCTTGTCCGCCATGCGTGCGGCCTCGGCCTTGTCGGTGAACGGGCCGACGCGCACGCGAATGCGGCTGCCCTCCTTGGTCTCGACGACCTGGGTGTAGGTCTTCATGCCGAGGGCCTCGACCTTGCGCCGGACTTCACGCACCTTGGCAGCATCGGTGAAGGCACCCACCTGGACAATGAAGCGCGATTCGCCTGCCGCAGCGGCCGGCTTGTCCGACGGCTCCTTGCCTTCGAGCAGCAGCAGGGCCCGCGCCTTGTCGGATTCGGCGGCGGCGGTGGTGGTGGCAGGCGCCTGGGGCGCTGCCGGAGTGGGCGTCGCAGCCGCCACCGGGGCCGCAGCGGGCGCCGGCTTCTCGGCCGCTGGCGGCACTGGCGAAGGGGCCTCGGCCACCGCAGGCTTGGCCGGTGCCTCGGCGACGCGGACCGGCGCAGAAACAGCCGCAAGGGCCGGGTTCGCAGGGGGCGTCGCCAGGGCGGGCTGTCGGCCTTTCTCGGGAATGATGATCGGCAGGTCGACGGGGATCGGTCGCGGCTGGCTGTCGAAGAACAGCG
Source organism: Burkholderiaceae bacterium (assembly GCA_044348035.1). Classification (GTDB taxonomy): domain Bacteria; phylum Pseudomonadota; class Gammaproteobacteria; order Burkholderiales; family Burkholderiaceae_C; genus CAISIP01. Next base: position 3,268 of record JBIKTP010000333.1, on the reverse strand, counting down.
GGAAACCGATCACGCCCGCCACCACCAGAACCGCCGCGCCGATCAGCCGATGGATTGCCCTCCGGCGCATGGCTTCGACGGTTTGGGCCGGTGCGGGGGGTGCCGCAGCGTCGTCGCGGGCCTTTTTTCGGAGCTGGAAAAGTGCCATGGACTGGGGCTTATGGATTCAGGTGTTTGGCATCGAGACGCGGTACGCCATCCTTGAGCACACCACCCACGGTGTAGAACGATCCGAAGACGACGATTCTATCAGCCGGGTCTGCCGCAGCCACCGCAGCCTGCAGGGCCGCGACCGGGTCTGCGAAGGCCTGGGCCTGGGTGTCCTTGCGGACATTCAGGCCGCGCCACTGGGCCTCCAGGGCCGCGCCGCTCTGGGCGCGCGCAGTCGGCAGATCGGTGAAGTACCAGCGGTCGATGATCGGGTTGACGCGGGCGAACATCACGGCAAGGTCCTTGTCGGCCATGGCGCCGAACACCGCGTGGGTGGTCGGGAAGAAGCCCATGGCGTCCAGGTTGGCCGCCAGCGCTGCCACCGAATGCGGGTTGTGGGCGACATCGAGCACCAGGGTCGGCTGGCCCGGCACGATCTGGAAGCGACCCGCAAGCTCGACGGTCGACAGCCCGCTGCGCACCGCCTGCGCCGTGACCGGCAGTCTCTCATGCAGCGCAGCAAGTGCAGCCAGCACGCCGCTGGCATTGACCAGCTGGTTTGCGCCCCGCAGCGCCGGATACGCCAGCCCCGCGTAGCGACGGTCCCGGCCTCGCCAGGCCCATTGCTGCTTGTCGCCCGAAAAGTTGAAGTCCACCCCGAAGCGCCACAGGTCGGCGTCGATTTCCCGGGCGCGGTCGAGCACGCTCTGGGGCGGAACCGGGTCGCTGACCACGACAGGCCGGCCGGTGCGCATGATGCCAGCCTTCTCGCGACCGATGCTTTCGCGGTCGGGGCCCAGGAATTCCATGTGGTCGAGGTCGATGCTGGTGATCACCGCGCAATCTGCGTCGATGATGTTGACGGCATCCAGCCGCCCGCCCATGCCGACCTCCAGCACCGCCACATCGAGCTCGGAGCGCACCATGACATCCAGAATGGCCAGGGTGGAGAACTCGAAGTAGGTCAGCGAAACCGGCGTATCGCCCGCAGTGCGCGCCTTCTCGACCCGTGCGAAGGCTTCCACCAGCAGGTCCAGCGCGACATTGTTGCCAGACAGGCGCAGCCGCTCCTCGAAGTGCACCAGGTGCGGCGAGGTGTACAGCCCGGTGCGATAACCCGCGTGGCCCAGGATGGACTCCAGCATCGCGCAGGTCGAGCCCTTGCCGTTGGTGCCGGCGACAGTGATGACCGGGCACTGGAAGCGCAAGCCCAGCCGTGCGGCGACGGCGCGCACGCGCTCCAGGCCCATGTCGATGTTCTTGGGGTGCAGGCGCTCGCAGTGGTCGAGCCAGTCAGTCAGTGTTTTCATGCACGGCTATTGTCGCGCAGGCATCTTGCGGCATGATGGCGGCCATGGACAAAACCGTGACAACCCTTTACGGGGTACGCAATTGCGATACCGTCAAACGCGCACGTGCGTGGCTGGACGCGCACCAGCACGCCTACCGCTTCCATGATTTCAAGCTGCAAGGCGTGCCCGGGCCGGCGCTCGACGCCTGGCTCGCCAGTGTCGGATGGGAGACATTGCTCAACCGCCAGGGCACCACCTGGCGCCAGCTGGACGACGCCACAAAGGCCGGGGTCACCGATTCCGCCGCGGCGCGTGCGGTGATGCTGGCGATGCCCAGTGTCATCAAGCGGCCGGTGGTCGACTGGGCCGGCGACGCCAACGCAGGCACCACGGTCGGCTTCAAGCCGCAGGCCTGGCAGGCCCGGCTTTCCTGAGCCCCGGGCCCGGCCCGGTGCCCTAAAATCCGATTTTCTCTGCGCCACAGGGTGCCCGGCCCCATGCCCGCGCACCCTGCAAGCCGCATCCATGCCGGGTGCAGGGGCGCCAAACCATGAAAGCGCAACCATTCCATGACCACTGACAAGATCGACGGCGTATCCATCACGACCAAGGCAAGCGTCTACTTCGACGGCAAATGCGTGAGCCACACGCTCACCTACCCCGATGGCACCCGCAAGTCGGTGGGCGTCGTCCTGCCGGCCACGCTGACCTTCGGCACCGGCGCTCCCGAGATCATGGAGTGTGTCGGCGGCTACTGCGAATACCGCCTGGCCGGCACCGACGCCTGGGTGCGCTCCTCGGCCGGCGAGCGGTTCAGCATCGGCGCCAACAGCAGCTTCGACATCCGGGTGACAGAGCCCTACCACTACATCTGCCACTACGGCTGAAGCACAGAACCCGCACCATGGCCACCATCCTCCAACACCTCCCCGTCGGCCAGAAGGTCGGCATCGCTTTCTCTGGCGGCCTGGACACCAGCGCCGCGCTGCACTGGATGCGCAACAAGGGCGCTGTGCCCTATGCCTATACCGCGAACCTGGGCCAGCCCGACGAGCCCGACTACGACGAGATCCCGCGCAAGGCCCTGCAATACGGCGCAGAGGCAGCGCGCCTGGTCGACTGCCGCAACCAGCTGGCCACCGAAGGCATCGCGGCGCTGCAAAGCGGCGCCTTCCACATCTCGACGGCCGGTGCGACCTACTTCAACACCACCCCCCTGGGTCGTGCCGTCACCGGCACCATGCTGGTGGCCGCGATGAAGGAGGACGACGTCAACATCTGGGGCGACGGCAGCACCTTCAAGGGCAACGACATCGAGCGCTTCTACCGCTACGGCCTGCTGACCAACCCGGGGCTCAAGATCTACAAGCCCTGGCTGGACCAGCTCTTCATCGACGAACTCGGCGGGCGTGCCGAGATGTCCGCGTTCATGACCAAGGCCGGTTTCGGCTACAAGATGTCGGCCGAGAAGGCCTACTCGACCGACTCCAACATGCTGGGCGCCACCCACGAGGCGAAGGACCTGGAGCACCTGCACAGCGGCATGAAGATCGTGCAGCCGATCATGGGCTGCGCCTTCTGGCGCGATGACGTGGAGGTCAAGCGCGAGGAAGTCACGGTGCGCTTCGAGGAAGGCCAGCCGGTGGCGCTCAACGGCGTTGGTTTCGCCAGCATGGTCGAGCTGATCCTGGAAGCCAACCGCATCGGCGGGCGCCACGGCCTGGGCATGAGCGACCAGATCGAGAACCGCATCATCGAGGCCAAGAGCCGCGGTATCTACGAGGCCCCGGGCCTCGCGCTGCTGTTCATCGCGTACGAACGCCTGG
>JBIKTP010000332.1:0-4133 GCA_044348035.1 Burkholderiaceae bacterium | reverse complement strand
GAGCGAACAGCAGCTCAACCGGCTGGACGAGTCCGGCATCATCTACGTGGGAGCCGAAGTCATGCCCGGCGACACGCTGGTGGGCAAGGTCACGCCGAAGGGCGAGACCACGCTGACGCCGGAAGAAAAACTGCTGCGCGCCATCTTCGGCGAAAAGGCCAGCGACGTGAAGGACACCTCGCTGCGTGTCGACCAGGGCTCGCAAGGCACCGTGATCGACGTGCAGGTCTTCACCCGTGAAGGCATCACGCGCGACCGCCGCGCACAGCAGATCATCGACGACGAGCTCAAGCGCTTCCGCCTCGACCTGAACGACCAGCTGCGCATCGTCGAGGCCGACGCCTTCGACCGCATCGAGAAGCTGCTGATCGGCAAGGTCGCCAATGGCGGCCCGCAGAAGCTGGCCAAGGGCACCAAGCTCGACAAGGCCTACCTTTCGGCGGTCGAGAAGTTCCACTGGTTCGACATCCGCCCGGCCGATGACGAGACCGCTTCGCAGTTGGAGAGCATCAAGAACTCGCTGGAGCAGACGCGCCACAGCTTCGACCTCGCCTTCGAGGAAAAGCGCAAGAAGCTCACGCAGGGCGACGAGCTGCCCGCCGGCGTTCTCAAGATGGTCAAGGTCTACCTGGCCGTCAAGCGCCGCCTGCAGCCCGGTGACAAGATGGCCGGCCGCCACGGCAACAAGGGCGTGGTGTCCAAGATCGTTCCGGTCGAGGACATGCCCTACATGGCCGATGGCACCCCGTGCGACATCGTGCTCAACCCGCTGGGCGTGCCTTCGCGGATGAACGTGGGCCAGGTGCTGGAAGTCCACCTGGGCTGGGCGGCCAAGGGCCTGGGCCTGCGGGTCGGCGCCATGTTGCAGGCCGAGGCCAAGGTGGCCGAGCTGCGTGCCTTCATGGAGCAGCTGTACAACGGCTCGGGCCGCAAGGAAGACCTCAGCCAGCTCAGCGATGACGACGTGCTCGAGATGGCCTCGAACGTCGCCAAGGGCGCCACCTTCGCCACCCCGGTGTTCGACGGTGCGTCCGAGGACGAGATCCGCGGCATGCTCAAGCTGGCCTACCCGGACGACATCGCCAAAGCCAAGGGGCTTACCGCGACGCGCACCCAGGCCCGCCTGTTCGACGGCCGCAGCGGCGACGCCTTCGAGCGCCCCACCACGGTCGGCTACATGCATGTGCTCAAGCTGCACCACCTGGTCGACGACAAGATGCACGCCCGTTCCACCGGCCCGTACAGCCTGGTCACGCAGCAGCCGCTGGGCGGCAAGGCCCAGTTCGGCGGCCAGCGTTTCGGCGAGATGGAAGTCTGGGCGCTGGAAGCCTATGGCGCCTCGTACACCCTGCAGGAAATGCTCACCGTCAAGTCCGACGACGTGCAGGGCCGCACCAAGGTGTACGAGAACATCGTCAAGGGCGAGCACGCGATCGAGGCCGGCATGCCGGAATCGTTCAACGTGCTGGTGAAGGAAATTCGTTCGCTCGGTATCGACATCGAACTCGAGCGCGGCTAAACCGGAGGGACACCCATGAAATCACTACTCGACCTGTTCAAGCAGTTCACGCCCGACGAGCATTTCGATGCCATCCGCATCGGCATGGCGTCGCCGGAGAAGATTCGTTCCTGGTCCTTCGGCGAGGTGAAGAAGCCCGAGACCATCAACTACCGCACCTTCAAGCCCGAGCGTGACGGCCTGTTCTGCGCCAAGATCTTCGGCCCCATCAAGGACTACGAATGCCTGTGCGGCAAGTACAAGCGCCTCAAGCACCGCGGCGTGATCTGCGAGAAGTGCGGCGTTGAAGTCACGCAGACCAAGGTGCGCCGCGAACGCATGGGCCACATCGACCTGGCGGCACCCTGCGCGCACATCTGGTTCCTGAAGTCCCTGCCCAGCCGTCTCGGCCTGGTGCTGGACATGACCCTGCGCGACATCGAGCGCGTGCTGTACTTCGAAGCGTATGTCGTCACCGACCCCGGCATGACCCCGCTGAAGAAGTTCAGCATCATGACCGAGGACGACTTCGACGCCAAGTTCAAGGAATACGGCGACGAGTTCCAGGCCAAGATGGGCGCCGAAGGCATCAAGGACCTGCTGCAGAGCATCGACATCGATGGCTCGATCGAGCGGCTGCGCAACGACCTGACCGGCTCCGAGCTCAAGATCAAGAAGAACGCCAAGCGCCTCAAGGTGCTCGAGGCCTTCCGCAAGTCGGGCATCAAGCCCGAGTGGATGGTGCTCGACGTGCTTCCGGTGCTGCCGCCGGACCTGCGTCCGCTCGTTCCCCTGGACGGTGGCCGCTTCGCCACCTCCGACCTGAACGACCTGTACAGACGTGTGATCAACCGCAACAGCCGTCTGCGGCGTCTGCTGGAATTGAAGGCGCCCGAGATCATTGCCCGCAACGAAAAGCGCATGCTGCAGGAAGCCGTCGACAGCCTGCTGGACAACGGCCGCCGCGGCAAGGCCATGACCGGCGCCAACAAGCGCGCGCTCAAGTCCCTGGCCGACATGATCAAGGGCAAGAGCGGCCGCTTCCGCCAGAACCTGCTGGGCAAGCGCGTCGACTACTCCGGCCGTTCGGTCATCGTGGTCGGCCCCACGCTCAAGCTGCACCAGTGCGGCCTGCCCAAGCTGATGGCGCTCGAGCTGTTCAAGCCCTTCATCTTCTCGCGCCTGGAAGCCATGGGCATCGCGACCACCATCAAGGCGGCCAAGAAGGAAGTCGAATCCGGCACGCCGGTGGTGTGGGACATCCTTGAAGAGGTCATCAAGGAGCACCCGGTCATGCTGAACCGGGCGCCCACGCTGCACCGCCTGGGCATCCAGGCCTTCGAGCCGATCCTGATCGAGGGCAAGGCCATCCAGCTGCACCCGCTGGTCTGCGCAGCCTTCAACGCCGACTTCGACGGCGACCAGATGGCCGTGCACGTGCCGCTGTCGGTGGAAGCCCAGATGGAAGCCCGCACGCTGATGCTGGCCTCCAACAACGTGCTGTTCCCCGCCAACGGCGAGCCCTCCATCGTTCCGTCGCAGGACGTGGTGCTGGGCCTGTACTACACCACCCGCGAGCGCATCAACGGCAAGGGCGAGGGCCTGATCTTCTCCGACATCGGTGAAGTGCAGCGCGCCTTCGACGCGGGCGAGGTCGAGCTCACCGCCAAGATCAGCGTGCGCCTGACCGAGTACACCAAGGACAAGGCCACCGGCGAACTGGTGCCCTCGACCAAGCTGTGGGACACCACGGCCGGCCGTGCGCTGCTGTCGGAGATCCTGCCCAAGGGGCTGCCTTTTGCCAACATCAACAAGGCGCTCAAGAAGAAGGAGATCTCCAAGCTCATCAACGTGTCCTTCCGCAAGTGCGGCCTCAAGGAGACGGTGGTGTTTGCCGACAAGCTGCTGCAGAACGGCTTCCGCCTGGCCACCAAGGCCGGCATCTCGATCTGCATCGACGACATGCTGGTGCCCAAGGAAAAGCACGGCATCATCGAGCGCGCCGAGAAGGAGGTGAAGGAAATCGGCCAGCAGTATTCGTCCGGCCTGGTGACGGCCGGCGAGCGCTACAACAAGGTGGTGGACATCTGGGGCAAGGCCGGTGACGAGGTCTCCAAGGTCATGATGGCCCAGCTGGCCAAGGAAAAGACCATCGACCGCCACGGCCACCAAGTCGAGCAGGAGTCCTTCAACTCGATCTACATGATGGCCGACTCCGGCGCGCGCGGCTCCGCCGCCCAGATCCGCCAGCTGGCCGGCATGCGCGGCCTGATGGCCAAGCCCGACGGCTCCATCATCGAGACCCCGATCACGGCCAACTTCCGGGAAGGCCTGAACGTGCTGCAGTACTTCATCTCCACCCACGGCGCCCGCAAGGGCCTGGCGGACACGGCGCTGAAGACAGCCAACTCCGGCTACCTGACGCGCCGCCTGGTCGACGTGACCCAGGACCTGGTGGTGACCGAGCAGGATTGCGGCACCCATGACGGCTCTCTGATGCGCGCCATCGTCGAGGGCGGTGAGGTGATCGAGTCCTTGCGCGACCGCGTGCTGGGCCGCACCGCCGCCGAAGACGTGCTGCACCCCGAGAACCGTTCCGTGCTGGCCAAGGCGGGCGAGATGCTCGACGAGGACA
>JBIKTP010000331.1:0-4143 GCA_044348035.1 Burkholderiaceae bacterium | reverse complement strand
AGCGCGAACATCGAGAAGTAGATGACACGCAGGTCAGGGGCGCCGAACAGGATCCGGCTCGCCATGCCCGATGCGGATTCGATCCAGGTGAGTGTGTACTTGACCAGCTCCGCCAGGCCGAAGGTCAGGATCACGAAATAGGGGCCGCGCACGCGCAGCACGGGCAGGCCGACCAGGGCCGCCACCAAGGCCGACAACACGCCGGCACCCAGAACCGCCAGGACCAGCGGTATCTGCTGCCATGTCACGACCACCAGATAGGCGCCGAGCCCGAAGAAGACGACATGGCCCAGTGACACATAACCGGCCATCTTCGACAGCACGCACCAGCTTTGCGTGAGCGCGAGCCACATCAGCAGGGTCAGGCCGACGCCGACCAGATAGTCGTTGGCCACGAAGGGCAAGGCCCCGAGGCAGGTCAGGCAGGTGATCCACAGGAGTGTCCACCAATGGTTGGGGCACAGGTCCTTCATGCGTGCATGGGGCTCATCGCGCAGCCGCCCGGCGGGCGAACAGACCGTTGGGGAACAGCAGCAGCGCCGCCACGAAGGCGCCATACAGCAGGACGGAGCGCATGTTCGCGGACGTCAGCGCCACGCCGTAGGTTTCGATCAGGCCCAGCAACACGGCCGCCAGCAGGCCGGCCATGACATTGCCCAGCCCGCCCAGGATGATGACGATGAAGCCGGCAATGGTGAACGGAAACCCCGAGAACGGCGAGAACTGCCCGAGCATCGAGACCAGCACGCCGGCCAGCGCGGCCGATCCGAAGCCCAGCACGAAGCTGAGCCATTGCACACGGTCGACATTGACGCCCACGATGTGTGCGGCCTCGCGCCTTTCGATCACTGCGCGCATGGCCAGGCCCAGCACGCTGCGCGCCAGGAAAAGCGCCATGCCGATGCACAGGGTGCCGGCAATCAGCAGGGTGGCGAGGCGGTTGCCCGTCATGGCGACATCGCCGACCCGGTAGACGGTGTCGAGGTAGTTGTAGGCCCGGTTGTTGGGCGTGAAGGCTAGCGCGGTGGCGTTCTGCAGAATGATGGACAGGCCGAAGAAAAGCAGCAGGGAATTGCTTTCCAGCCGTACCGCAGTGGTGGAGGAACCTCCGGCCAGGATCTTGCGGAAGATGCCGCGGTACAGGCCATACCCGAGCAGCCCGCCCACCGCAGCGATGGCCGGCGCAGCCAGCAGGGGGGAGATGCCCAGCAGCGTGAATGCCGCAAACGCGCCGTATGCGCCGAGCATCACCAGGTCGCCATGGGCGACATTGAGCATGCGCATGGTGCCGTACACCAGGTTCAGCCCCAGCGCGATCAGCGCGTAGAGCGAACCGGTGACGAGCGCTGCAAACAGCAGCTGCCCCGAAAGCAGGGTTTCGAGCACCGTCATTGCGCGACTACCAGCCCTTCTTGGCCTCGAACTTGGAACTGGCCAGCGAGGCCGGCCAGACGATCTGCAGCTTGCCCTTTTGCGTCTGAACGAAGGCGGTCGGGGTGATGGAGTTCTGGACGCCGTCGAACTTGACCTTGCCGTTGATCGTGTCGAAGGTGGTGCTGCTGATCATGGCGCGCATCTTTTCCTTGTCCAGGCCGGTCTTGGCGACGGTCGTCTCCAGGATCTCCAGCGACATCCAGGCCAGCGCGGAGTTGAGGTAGTCCGGGTCTTCGCCGAACTTCTTGACATAGGCGTCATAGAAGGCCTGGGAGCCCTTCCACTCGGCGCGTGGCGACCAGTGGGCGATCGAGACCACCCCTTCGGCCGAGGTGGCCCCGACGGCCTTGGCAAAAAACGCGTCGGTCGGGCCGATGGCGACGAAATGCAGCGGGTTGTTCAGCCCCAGTTCCTTGGCCTGCTTGGCATACAGCACCGAATCTCCCGGGTAGGCCAGCGCCAGCACAGCGTCCACGTTGGCCTGCTTGACCTGCGTGAGGGTCGACGTCATGTCGCTGATGTCCGGCGGGTACTCCGCCGTGACCTTGACGGTGATTCCGGCCTTCTTGAGCTCGGGCTCCAGGAAGTTCTTGATCTCCTTGGTGAAGGGCAACACGTTGGACAACACGGCGACCGACTTGACGTTCTGTGACTTCAGCATGGCGGTCAGTTCGACGCCGATGCGGTCGGGGATGGCCGAGGTCGGGAACCAGATGTAGCCGGGCTTGACGGTGCGCAGCGCCACCGAGGCGGCGGTGTTGCCCACCACCGGGAACTTGAATTTTTCGAGCACCGGTGCGATGGCCAGATGGAACGGCGTGCCCCATGGCGCGAGCAGCAGGTCGACCTTGTCGTCGGTGATGAGCTTCTCGTAGATGCGGACGGCCTGGTCGGGCTTGGACTGGTCGTCGAAGATCACGAACTCGACCTTGCGTTTCGTACCGCCCACGTTCATGCCGCCCCGGGCGTTGGTCTGCTCGCGCCAGAGTTCGTAGGTGTTGAGCTGCGAGGGAGTGGCGTTGGCCAGCATCCCGGTACGCGCCATCGAGAAGCCGATGCGCAGGGGTTTGTCGGCTTGGGCCGTCACCGTGCCGCTGGCCAAGGCCAGCATGGCCGCCGTGATGCCGCCCACCACCTTGCGGCGGCTTGTTTTCGGAAATTTCATCGCTTGACTCCAGTGATAGAAGAAATAAAGGGTTACCGACCAGGCCCACGGATCCAGGTCACCGCGTTCGCCACCCAGGGCCGGGTGGCGTCACCGCAGGCGACGCTTGCCTCGAAGTGGTCACAATCTTCGAGAATTTCTACCTGCACAGGCACATGGGCAGCCCTGAGCGCAGACACCATCTGTCCGGCCTGTGTGATCAGGTGCGGGAAATCCCGGGAGCCATGGGTCAGCAGGAAGGGCGGACAGGCGCCAGGTTCGATCTGATGCAGGGGGGATGCAGCGATCTCGGCCAGACCGTCCTGTACCGGTCCGAGAAAACGCGGGCGCATGGCCATGCCGCTGTCGGGGCCGAAACGGTAGACACCGCTGACAGGCAGGCAGCCCGCAACGACGCTGGGAGCGAGCTGCCGCTGGGTCCGCCAGGCAGACGTCACGGCCAGCAGGGAGGCGTAATGGCCACCCGCAGAGTGGCCCCCGACATACAGCCTGGCCGGGTGGCCCGGGACGGGCTGAAGCTGCCGGGCCACCCAGGCGATGGCGTCGGCGCAGTCCTGCAGGCCGGCCGGGAAGAAGTGCATCGGTGCCAGCCTGTAACCGGCACTGACGAAGGTGATGCCCTGCGCCTGGAAGGCCGGGGCCATGAAGTACATCCACTCCTTGTAGCCGTTGGTCCAGCCCCCGCCATGAAAAAACACCAGCACCTCGCCAGTGGGTTGTGCCGGACGGAACACCGCCAGCGACTGGTAGGGGTCCGGACCATAGGCGTGTTCCTCGCCGGCCAGGCCGGCGCCGAGTGCCAGGATGCGCTGCTGGTAGGCGGCTCCTGGCAGCGACAGCGGGTCTTGCGCCGGATAGTTTGCGATGTTCATGCCTGTTCCTGGGGCATCATGGCGGCCAGCACCCGTTCGGAGGTGAAGGGCAACTTGTGAAGGCGGGTGCCGATCGCGTCGACGATGCCGTTGCCGATTGCCGCCGCCACGGTGTTGATGCCGATCTCGCCCACACTTTTGGCTCCGAAAGGCCCTGTGGGCTCATCCGACTCCACCAGAAAGGTGTGTTGCTCGTCAGGCATTTCCGCGAAAGTGGGTATCTTGTAGTCCATCAGGCTCGGGTTGGCGAGCCGCGCGCCGTCCCAGACCATTTCTTCGGTCAGGGCGAATCCCATGCCCTGCACCAGCGCCCCCTCGACCTGGCCGATGGCCAGGGTGGGATTGATCGCGCGACCGATGTCACACGCCGTCCAGGCGCGCGGAACCCGCACCTTGCCGGTGAGGGTATCGACTTCGACTTCGATCACCTGTGCGCTGAAGCTGAAGATGCCGATCTTGCCGAAGGGAAGACCCAGTGCCACCGCCCGCTTGGGATCGACGGTCTTCTGGTCGAAGACCCAGCTGTTCGAGCCGATGATCGGGCCCCCGGCGGCCCAATGGGCGTAGCCCGAGATCTGGGCGAAGCTCACCCCGCCCCCTGGAACCCCCTTGATGCCGATGTTGCCGCCGGCACGCAGTTCGAGATCATTCTCGGCGCATTCCAGCATGGCG
>JBIKTP010000016.1:0-12160 GCA_044348035.1 Burkholderiaceae bacterium | reverse complement strand
CGCGCATCTGCACACTTTACTGCAGCGGCGTGCGGGTTGGTCTTCAAAGCGCCGGAGTCGGAAGGCCAGTCCGTGGTCTCGCGCCATCTGCTGGATGGCGTTGGGCTCGAACGCGAAGAGGGCCACGGCGGCGCTGTCGCGCTGATCCAGCGCCTCGGCGCTGCCGCCAACCTGAACATCCACCTGCACTGCCTGGTGCCAACGGGCCATGAGGTCGCGCATCGAGCCGCTCAAGAAGTTCGCCCGCACCGTGCGCGTGCATCGCAAACTGCTACTCAACTATTTCAGGGCCAATAAGCAGTTCTCCAGCGGCGTCATCGAGGGCCTGAACAACAAAGCCAAAGTCACACTGAGAAAGCCGTACGGATATGGGACCTTCAGAATCGCCGAACTCTCTGTGTATCACGTGCTCGGCAAGCTCGCAGAACCAAAACTTGACTACAAATTCTTCTGACGAAGCGAAAATCCTATCCCCTGATTCGCAAGGCTGTGGGAGACCCGCAAGCGCATCCAGAACCTTGGGCGGTACGACCGCTCATCATGAGGACGGTTTGGGCCGTGAAGCATGCGCAGTGGCTGTGAGCCCAGCACCAAAGTCGCGCAGTCCGTGCACAGGCTCTCTACACTATGGTCCAAACTGGCGCATCACTGATTCGACCGCAAACGACTTTCGACCTTGGACAACGCCCTCATCCTGATCGTTGAAGACGAGCCGCAGATTGCCGACATCCTGGTGGCCTACTTCGCCCGTGAAGGCTTTCGCACGGTGACGGCCGGCGATGGTGACCTGGCCTTGCAGCACCACCAGATGCTGTCGCCCGACCTGGTGGTCCTGGATGTGAAGCTGCCCCGCCGTGATGGCTTCGAGGTGCTGGCGGCGTTGCGCGCACTCGGTTCGACGCCGGTGATCATGGCCAGCGCGCTGGGCGAGGATCTGGACAAGCTCAGCGCGCTGCGCCTTGGCGCCGACGACTACGTGATCAAGCCCTTCAATCCTGTGGAGGTCGTTGCTCGGGCCAAAGCCGTGTTGCGTCGCACACAGGGCGGGGGCACTGCCGCAGCCCTGCTTCGCGTGGCAGGCCTCACCGTGGACACGAGCGCGCACAGCGCGTGTCTGCAGACGGGCGATGGTCCAGCGCAAGCGCTGAACCTGACGCTGACCGAATTCCGCCTCCTGAGCTTCATGGCGCGCCGCCCGAACAAGGCCTTCAGCCGCGCCGAACTGCTGGATGCCTGCCTGCCATCCGAGGGTGATGCCATCGAACGCACGGTGGACAGCCATGTCTCCAAACTGCGCAAGAAGCTCGAAGCCGCCGGCGGACGCGGCTGGCTCGAAGGGGTGCGCGGTGTCGGCTACCGACTGACAGCAACTTGAGCGGCTCCCTTGAGCCGCCAACACCAGGAATCGCGATGAACACTCGCCGTTTGCGCACCCAGTTGACGCTGGGCATGCTGATCTTCTTCGTCGGCGCGTTTGGCTTCATCTACGGCGGCACCCGTACGCTGGACGAGTGGCTGACGTCCCGCTACCTGGACAACCTGCCGCCAGCCGCCCAGCGTGCCGGGCGCGACATCGAAGCGTTGCGGCTGCCCGATCCGGCTGATCTGCGAGTGCTCAAGGAGGCCTCGGAAGCCGGTCATGCACAGGGGCAGTTGTACAGCGACCTGGGCCTGGGCGTGCTGACTGTCCTGTCTGCCTGCGTGGCGCTCTGGCTGGCCATGGGTGTGGGTCAGCGGCTGGCGCGTCCGATCGAACGCGTGGCCCAGGCAGCGCGGCGCGTCGCGCAGGGCGACCTGGACGCCCGCGCCGAGCCGGGCCGCGACAGCAGCCTGGAACTGCGGCAACTGGTCGATGACTTCAACCGCATGGCAGACAGCCTTGCCGCATCGCGCCGTGAGCTGAAGGAGTCGACCGCCGCGATTGCGCACGAGTTACGCACACCGCTCACCATCCTGCGCGGGAGGCTGCAAGGGATCCACGACGGCGTGTTCGCCAGTGGCCCGGCCGAGATCACAGCGCTCATCCAGCAGGTCGATTCGCTCAGCCGGGTGGTGGAAGACCTGCGCGTGGTCAGCCTGGCCGGCGCAAGCAGCCTGGCGCTGCAGTGCCGCCCGATGGAACTGGCCACGGAAGTGGAAAACCTGCTGCCGGTGATCGAGCCCGACCTGCACGCGCTGGGCATGCGGCTGGAACTGGAACTGCGCCCGGCACCCGTCCACGCCGATCCACAGCGCTTGCGCCAGATGCTGATCTGCCTGCTGGACAACGCGCGCCGCTACGCCAGCGAAGGTGGCGTGGTGCGCATCGAAACCCACGCATCAGGCAGCACGGGCGTGCTGCGCGTGCTCGATCGTGGCGCCGGCTTTCCGCCAGGCGGCGCCGAGAGAGCGTTCGAGCGCTTCTGGCGAAGCGACGCGTCGCGCTCGCGTCAGACCGGCGGCAGCGGCCTGGGGCTGAGCGTGGTCCGCGCCATTGCCGACGCCCACGGCGGGCAGGCCCACGCGGCCAATCGGCCCGATGGGGGCGCAGTACTGGAAGTCCGGCTGCCGGCGTCGCCCTGACCCCTGCGGGCCTACAGCCCGCAGCGCCTGCACCGAGTCTCCACACACGGTGCACCGTGCTTGCATCGGTCGTTTCTAAAGTGAAGTCAGTTGTTCCCGAGACCGGCATCCGCCGCGTCCGGGCGCAGCGACTCACAAGGAAGACCGATGACACCGACCCACTCCGACGCCTCTGCACGACTCAACCGCCGCCAACTGATCGCGCTGGCAATCAGCAGCGCGGCGCTGACCGCTTGCGGCGGGGGCATATCTGAGATAAAAGACGCCGCCAACACGGCCCGGCGCAAGAACCTGCTCGAGCAAACGGCCAACAAGGCAGTGGCCGCCGGTCTGGTGTCGGCAAGCCTTCATTATGCCGATCCGCAATCCAGCGCCACCGCCGCCACCGGCCTTCGGCAAAAGGGCGCGCCGGCTGCCACGGCCATCGGCGACTGGCTGCGCATCGGCTCTGCCTCCAAGGCGATGACGGCCTGCATGGCCGCCAAGCTGATTGACCGTGGGAAACTGAGCTGGACACTCAGCCTGGCGGATGCCCTGCCGGACTTGGCTGAGGGCATGCTTCCGGCGTTTCGCAGCGTGACGGTCGAGCAACTGCTCGCGCATCGCGGCGGCTTGATCGCGCTGAACAACGAGGCCGATGTCGGCCTATTCCAGGAGTTCCTTGCCGCGCAGACCGAGCCCTTGCCCGAGACTTTCGCGGGCCGTCGCAGCTTCTTGGCCGCCTGGGCGCTGCAACAGGCCCAGCCGGGCGTGACGCCGGGTCAGGACTTTCTGTATTCCAACGTCGACTACATGCTGGTTGGCATGATTCTGGAAGCCTGCAGTGGCAAGAGCTTCGCCGCCTTGTTCGACGAACTGATCGTCCCACTGCTTGGCATGCCTGGCGGACCTGGCTTGAGCCTGGGTCTGCCGACCACGGCAGGCTTGGCAGTGCAGGGCGGGCATGTCGGCACCCTGGGTGCCGTGCAGGTCTTCGACGGGTACCCGCCCGAGTTGCAGGTTTGGCAGGACGTACTGAGCCAGGCCGCAGGCGGTGTGTTCGCAACGGTGACTGGGTACGCCAAGTGGCAGCAGTTGCACCAGCAGGCCCTGAGCGGTGAGTCCGCCCCACTGCCGGCCGCTTATGTGCAGCGTCTTCGTACGCCCGTCGGCGACTATGTCTTGGGCTGGGAAGTGGGCCCGTTGCCAGACGCCTTCAAGCAAAAGGTCTGTCTCTATCATGGGGGCATCATCGAAGGTTTCAGTGTCTACAGCGTGATCGCGCTGGATGGCCAGTTCGCCATCAGTGCTTTCACGAACGCGGAAGGGCAAGGAACAGACCCCGACTGGGTGGTGAATCTGCTCTTCAAGGCGATCTTCGACCTGCAGGCGGGCTGGGCCTGATGGCAAGTTCAGGCCGCAGCGCAACCTGGGGCGGGCCATTCACCCGAACTCGCAGTTGCTGCCGCGCGCTCACATCCACCTCAATCTGGAGTCCCCCATGCAGTCCGTTCAAACCATCGCCGCCATCGCCACCATCTTCGCGCTGTCGGCCTGCAGCACCGTCATGACCACCGCACCGAGCGGCTATCTCAGCAACGACAGCACCCTAGCCGACGCACCCGATGTCACATCGGCCAGTCGGGCCGCGGCACAGGCCATCAATCCCGCGCAGGTGTCGATTTCCGAAATCGTCTGGCGGGTTGACGCACGCGCCGACATCTCCAACGACGAGCGCGACGCCCTGCTGGCACAACTCAGGAGCCGGTTGCATCAAGGCCTGCAGGCGCTGCCTCCTTCACCGCAGGGCCGGCCGGCGCAGATCCGCGCCGCCATCACGCGGGTGGAGACCGTTTCGCCAGCCCTCAACACAGTGAGCACCCTGCTCTTGAGTGTTCCCTTGGATCGCGGCGGCGCCGCGGTTGAAATCGAGGCCGTCGATCCCCAGACCGGACGCCAGCTGGCTGCGCTTCGGTGGGGTTACTTCGCACCACTCAGCGACATCACGGCTCGCTTCAGCAAGCTGGCGCCGGCAGAGATTGCGGTGCGCAAGGCAGCGGTTGACTTCGTTTCGTTGTTGAACCCGGTATCGGATGCCGGCAGGAAGACCGCTCAGCGCTGATGTCCCGGTCAGGCGGCGACCCCGTCGGCGCCAGGTGTCTTGCGCCGATTTCGTCGAAAGCCATGTGCACACCTTATCAGCAAGAGGATTCAGCTGTCTTCGGTGTCGCTCGCTGTTTGCGCTGGCTCAGTGCGGCTCGGCGCGCACGATCAACAGCAGGTCTGGAGCGATCAGGCGGCAGGTGCGATACGTTTCCATCCAAGCCTAGAAGCGGACTGAGCTCGTGCTGCAGGCAATTCCTCAAAACAAATGTACTTGAGTATTGCCTTGGCGCACGCCTTCTGCGCAGCGTCATCCTCCAGCAAGAGGCGCGCCAGCAGGTTGGTGTCAAGCGCGATCATGGCGCGTTGCGCGTCTTCAGTTTTGCCCGAATGGCCGCGCACGTTCGAGCCTCCCTCAGCGGCTTGCGCCCGGGGGGCGCCAGGAACCCTGCCACTTCGTTCAGTGAGGAAGGCGGCCGGGCCTCAACCGGCTTGAGGTGAAGCTCGCCGTCGGCATAACGGATGGCAAAGATGGCGCCGGCTTTCACGTCCATGTGTTCGCGAACAGCCTTGGGGATGACCAATTGCCCTTTGCTTGAGAGTGTGATGGCTTGCATGATCAGCTTACTGGTCGCCAGAATAAGTGAGGCGAATGGAAAGACATTCAACACAAGGGTTCAAGGTGCCGGGTCTCCAAGTGGAAATGCGGGGACGTCGCCATGCTCAGACCAACGCCACCCCGCGGTATCGAATGGTCGGCGAGCCCTGCAGCTGCCGGTGGCGCTGCGCGCTGTGTCGGCAAGCCATGGCCAACATCAGGGTCAATCCTGCGCGCCGTGAACCATCAAAGACCTGCCAACTCGCCAGCGCCGAGCCGGCAGACGCCCGGACTGCGCGCTGAACCCGCCCGGACTTGCGTACTTCGGCCCTTTGCAGGCTCGGCTGCGAGCCTTTTCAGGCCCAGCCTCTGGCCGTCCGATGGCGTCTGTAAATCCTGTTCACGGGCTGCCGAACTGGGCCCCCGAGATTTGCCCAGAGCATGAACAGGGCCTTGCCGGAGCACTGCCAAACGCATGCCGCGCATGCCTGTCGCGGACATGCGCCTTGTGGTTCTCGGTCCTCAGACGAGGTGGCATGCGAACGACCCGCCATTTGTCAAGAATGTGTCATATATGGCGGTTACCGTTGCCTGGCACTTTTATCCTCATCCTATCGTCAAAGGCGACCAACGTGGCTCATCACCCCAGCGAAGATTCCAACACCAGCAGCAATGAACATTTCTCGGACATTCTGGATCGTGCACGGCTCAGCCGCCGCAACCTGATCCGGGGTGGCGTCGGCCTGCTGGCAGCCAGCAGCCTGCCGGTGCTGGCTGCCACCGGCTACAGCCTGAAGGCCTCCAATGCCACGAAAAAGCTGGGCTTCCCTTCGGTCGGCAAGTCGCTGGTGGACAACGTGAGCCTCCCTCCGGGCTACACCTACACGGTTCTGCATGCCACCGGGGACCGGCTGGTATCGGGCATTCCTGCCTATTCCGCGGAGGGCGCCGAGATGGACGACTGGAGCCAGCGCGTGGGCGACCACCACGATGGCATGGACATCTACTTCATAGACGCCAATGGCAAGTACACCACCCGCAACACCGGGCGCGCCGTGCTGGTGGTGAACCATGAGAGCTCTGCCGATTCGCATTTCTTCCACCCCAACGGGCAGACCAGCAACGGCGTCTCGGGCAAGAAGTTCAGCCAGTTCGGCGATTGGGATCTGGGCACCCGCCCGGCGCTGGAAGTGCTCAAGGAGATCAACCACCACGGCGTGTCGGTGGCCGAACTGCGCAAGGGTCCGTCAGGCTGGACCTACGTGCTGGACTCCATCTACAACCGCCGGGTGACCGCCCAGACGCCGGTACGCATCGGCGGACCGGCCGCCCACCTGGCGGACATCCGCAAGTTCATGGTCACCGCCTATGACGCCACCGGCGCCACCAGCAGGGGCACGCTCAACAACTGCGGCCACGGCATCACGCCCTGGGGCACCTACCTGGCCTGCGAGGAAAACTGGGCTTTCTATTTCGGCATGCCCCAGGGCTCACCGGCGCAAGAGGCCAAGGCCAGCGAATCCAACCGGCGTTATGGCGTGGTGCGCGCAGCGCCGGCAGCCAACGCCACGCGGGCCGCCTCGCAGGGCTGGTTCACGCCGTCGGACAGCGACGACCGCTTCACGCGCTGGAATCCGGCACCCAAGGGCGCCAGCGCCGCCGCGGATTTCCGCAACGAGCCGAACACCTTTGGCTACAACGTCGAGATCGACCCGCTGTCCAGCGCCACGCCTGCCAAGCGGATCGCCATGGGCCGCATGGCGCATGAAGGCGCGTGGTGTGGCCTGCCGGTGGCAGGCCAGCCCTTGGCCTTCTACATGGGGTGTGATTCGCGCAACGAATACATCTACAAGTTCGTCACGGCAGCCAACTGGGATCCGAAGGATGTCGGCGGCGGCATGGCAGCCGGCGACAAGTACCTGAACGAAGGCCGGCTGTATGCCGCCAAGTTCAACCCGGACGGCTCGGGCGAGTGGCTGGAACTGAGCTTCACCGACCCGCGCATCTCGGCCTACCCGACCTACGCCTTTGCCAACCAGGCCGATGTGTATGTGAACGCGCGCCACGCTGCCGATGCCGTGGGCGCAACCAAGATGGACCGCCCGGAGTGGGGCGCGGTCAACCCGGTCAATGGCGAGGTGTACATGACACTCACCAACAACAGTGCCGCCAACCGCACCCCGGGCAAGACCGACGCAGCCAATCCCCGCGCCTACATGGATCAGGATGGCAGGAAGGGCACTGGCAATCCCAACGGACACATCATCCGCTGGAAGGAAAAGGACAGCGCCTCGACGGCGTCCGCCTTCACCTGGGACATCTTCCTGTTCGGGTCCGAGGAAGACATGCCAGCGAGCGTCAATCTGTCGGGCCTGACCGCCAACAACAGCTTTTCCTCGCCCGACGGCCTGTGGTTCTCTAAGGTCACCGGCATCTGCTGGATCCAGACCGACGACGGCGCCTTCACCGACGAGACCAGCTGCATGCTGCTCGCAGCGCTGCCGGGCAAGGTCGGCGATGGCTCCAAGGTTACCGTGAACAACCAGATGACCGTGAGCGGTGCGGAAGTCACCGGGCGCCAGGAAACCTTCATCGGTGCGGCGCTGGGCGAAACCAGACTGCGCCGCTTCCTGGTCGCGCCTCTGGGCGCCGAGGTGACCGGCATCACCGAGACGCCGGACGGCAAGGCGATCTTCGTCAACATCCAGCACCCGGGCGAGAACACCAAGGCCCTGGGCACCGCCACCAGCTTCAGCGGCGCCGAGAGCCAGTGGCCCGGCAACCAGGGGTATGGCCCGCGAACCGGGCGCCCGCGTTCGGCCACGATCGTCATCACCCGCACCGACGGCGGTGTGATCGGCGTTTGAAGCCGGGCCAGCCTGCCCGGCTGCCGTCCGCCGCTTTCGCTCGCGTCAGGATATACGCATGAAGCTGGCGATCGCAGCCGTGCTGGCCCTGCTCGGTCTGGCCTGTTCTCTGCAGGCCGGTGCCGTCGACAAGCCGACGACATCGCCTTCGGCGCAGGACCGACTGCAAAACGCGCGCGCGCACATCGAGGCCAAGCGCTGGAATGCCGCCCGCGTGGAATTGCACATCGCCGAGCGGGATGAACCGAACAATGCGGACATCCACAACCTGCTCGGTTTTGCCTACCGCAAGCAGGACAGGCGCGACCTGCCCAACGCCTTCAAGCACTACCGGCGCGCGCTGCAACTCGACCCGGCCCACAAAGGCGCACACGAGTACATCGGTGAGGCCTACCTGATGGACAACCAGCTTGCCCCTTCCGAGAAGCACCTGGCCGACCTGGAGAAGCTGTGCGGCAACCGGACCTGCGAGGAATATCGGGATCTGGCCGACGCGATCGCCAAATTCAAGGCCGAGAAGAGATAGCGACCCCGCCCCATCCCCACGTCGCCATTTCTCCTTTCACGACTTGCCGCAGCCATCGCTGTGGCAGCAACGAATACAGACCGCCCAAGTGGGGCCCGCACGCATCAGTTGGGCGCGGTTGCTCACCAGCGCCTTGGCGGCACCATGCGCCATGCGTTGTGGCTGCCGTCTGCCTTTCACCTTTGATCGATCGCAGCAACATTGCGCACTGTGTGCGCCATCGAACAGACGGCACCCATGGACGCAGGCACACTGCACAGACCTGCTCTCAACTGATCAAGCCCCGCCCGTGAAAACACTCGTAGTTTATTTCTCGCGCACCGGCCAGACCCAGCGTGTCGCCAATGAAATTGCCCGGCGATGCGATGCCCACCTGGAAGGAATCCGTCTGCAAAGGCAAGGAGCACCGTGGTTCGCCGGTTGGCGCTACAACTGGCAGACCCTGACGCACGCGGAACCGCCGATCTGTCGCCCCACTCGCAACCCCGCAAACTACGATCTGGTTGTCCTGGGAATCCCGACCACTCGGACGGGCCTGGCGCCACCCATAAGGTCGTACGTGCGTCAGTATGGCGATCGCATACGGCATATGGCGCTTTTCTGTGCGGAGGGGACGGGCATTGACGCACAGGGGTTCTCTGAAGTGAGCGCGTTGTACGGCAAAAGGCCGGTTGCGACCTTCGGTGTCGCCAGAAAGCATCTGCCCGCTATTGCCCATCGCGAACAACTGATCGATTTCGTCGAAAGTATTCGCGCAGAGCCCCCAGCCAATTAGGCAACGAGCGGACGGCGCCACCAGCGGCACGGCAGGCTCGCTGACACCCCTGGCCTTTCGGTGCTGGCCAACATCTTCCTGGCGCGCAAGCCATGGATGGCACAGGTGCGTCCTTGAAAGGGAAGTCGGTCCACGGCGCCCGGGAACCAATCTCCAGTGACCGCCAACGGGGTCTGAATCGGGCCGGAATCGAGATCTCGCAGCACCGGCCGACAAACAGCGTTTCAAGAACGGTGGTGGTTCAGCACAGCCTAAAATCAGCGGCGGCGAGTGCGCCGGCCCCGCCACAACAACAACAACAACCAGGAGTTGCCATGCGCGCCCTTCGCATCACTGTCTTTTCCGCCCTGTGGGCGGCATCCGGCCTGGCGCAGGCAGCCGAGATCAACGGTGCCGCGCTCAGCGCCTGGTGGGGCCTGCCGTTCGCCGGCATGCTGCTGTCGATCGCGTTGATGCCGCTGCTGGTGCCGCACTTCTGGCACCAGCACTTCGGCAAGGTGGCGGCGGGCTGGTCGCTGGCGATGCTGCTGCCGTTTGCCGCCCTGTTCGGTGCCGGCACGGCAGGGCAGGCGCTGGTGCACACGCTGGTGGCCGAGTACATCCCGTTCATCGTGCTGCTCACCGCGCTGTTCACCGTGTCGGGCGGCATCTATGTGCGCGGCAACCTGCACGGCAGCCCGCTGCTCAACACCGGCATCCTGGCGCTGGGGGCGGTGCTGGCCAGCCTGATGGGCACCACCGGCGCGTCGATGCTGCTGATCCGCCCGCTGATCCGCGCCAACGACAACCGCCGACACACGGTGCATGTGTTCGTGTTCTTCATCTTCATCGTCAGCAACATCGGCGGGTCGCTCACGCCGCTGGGCGACCCGCCGTTGTTCCTGGGCTTCCTCAAGGGCGTCAGCTTCTTCTGGACCGCCCAGCACCTGTGGCCCGAAACACTGTTCATGCTGGCATCGCTGCTGGTGATCTTCTACCTGCTCGACAGCTTCTGGTACCGCCGTGAAGGCACGCTGCCGGCTGACCCCACGCCCGACAACACCGTGCGCTTCGGGCTGGACGGCAAGGTCAACGGCCTCCTGCTGGCCGCCGTGATCGGCCTGGTGCTGATGAGCGGCACCTGGAAGCCCGGCATCAGCTTCGACATCGGCGGCACGCCAGTGGAACTGCAGAGCCTGGTGCGGGATGTGCTGCTGGTGGGCGTCACCCTGGTGTCGCTGTGGCTCACGCCCAGATCGGTGCGCCTGGACAACCAGTTCAGCTGGGCGCCGATGCAGGAGGTGGCCAAGCTGTTCGTCGGCATCTTCGTCACGATGCTGCCGGTGCTGGCCATCCTGAAGGCCGGTGAGGCGGGGTCGTTTGCAGCCGTGGCACGCGCTGTCACCGGCCCGGACGGTCAGCCGCTGCCCTGGGCGTACTTCTGGTTCTCGGGCATGTTGTCGTCGTTTCTCGACAATGCGCCCACCTATCTGGTGTTCTTCAACCTGGCCGGTGGCGACCCCGCCACGTTGATGGGCCCGCTGGCCACCACGCTGGCCGCGATCTCCGCCGGTTCGGTGTTCATGGGCGCCAACAGCTACATCGGCAATGCGCCCAACTTCATGGTCAAGGCGATCGTCGAGGACCGCGGGCTGCGCATGCCCAGCTTCTTCGGCTACATGGCCTGGTCGTTCGGCATCCTGGTTCCGCTGTTCGTGGTGATGACCCTCATCTGGATGGTGTGACATGTCCGCGGTGGGCAGTTTTGCGCAGGGTGCCAGTCGCCCCGGTGCTGCCGGGTCGGCGACAATTCGCGCATGAGCTTTGTTTCCCTGATCGAACGTACCCGTGGCGGCACTTTGGAATGCCAGCACCTGGGCGCTGTGGCCGTCGTCAACACCCAGGGCCGGCTGCTGGCGTCGGCGGGCGACCCGTACTGGCGCAGCTTCACGCGATCCACGCTCAAGGCATTTCAGGCCCTGCCCTTGATGCAGGCTGGCGGCCCGGCGCACTTTGGCTTCACGCCCCGGCAGGTCGCCCTGCTGTGCGCCAGCCACAGCGGCGAGGCCACCCATGTGACCGAGGTCGACGGCATGTTGGCCAAGACCGGGCTGCGCTACCAGGCGCTGCGCTGTGGCTGCCATGTGCCCTACATCTACAACGACACGCCATTGCCACCCGGTTTGCAGTTTGACGAGCGCCACAACAACTGCAGCGGCAAGCATGCCGGTTTTCTGGCCTGGTGCGTGCAGCATGGCGCCGCGCTGGACAGTTACGAAGACCCGGCCCACCCGCTGCAGGCCGCCATCCGCCTGCAGGTGGCGCGCACTGCAGGGTTGGATGAGCAGGACCTGGTGATGGGCATTGACGGCTGCTCGGCCCCCAACTACGCGATGCCGCTGGCCCATCTGGCACGCAGCTATGCGCGGCTGGCAACCGGCATTGCCGACAGCGAATTTGGCGACAGCTTTGCCCAGTTGTCTGCCGCCATGACCGCCCACCCCGACCTGGTCAGCGGCACCGGCCGCAACGACGAAGCCTTCATGCGGGTGGGCCGCGGTGACTGGGTCAGCAAGGTGGGCGCCGACGGCGTGCAGGTCATCGGCAGCAAGAGCCGTGGCGAGGCCTTGGCCGTGAAGATTGCCGACGGCGACAAACCCGCGCTGTTTGCCGCCACGGTGGAGGTACTGGATCAGCTGGGCTGGCTGGACGACCCGCAGCGTGAAACGCTGGCACCCTGGCGTGCACGGGAGATCCGCAATCCGCGCGGG
>JBIKTP010000330.1:0-4154 GCA_044348035.1 Burkholderiaceae bacterium | reverse complement strand
CTCAGATACCAATGACAACGTCCCTATGGGCAGGATCGCCTACACGTTTGCGTGAAATATTCAGGCTAGGCAGCCGCGGGGGACAGCCGCTCTGCGGAGTGCCTGTCGGCCTGGTCCCGCAGGAGCCTGCGCGCGAAACAGCCCCGTACCCGCAAGCAACCAGGAAAAAGGAGGCAGTGCCTCCCGCTCAGCCGAAGCGGAAACTGGACGCCGTCACCCCGCCAAAGATGTTCTCCTCGTGGTAGACGCAGGTCGCTGGCGCGTCGGCGGCGGCGCCCAGGGCCACCATCAGCGGGATCAGGTGGTCTTCGCGGGGGTGAGAGATGCGCGCAGCGGGTGCGTTGCTCCATTGCAGCAGACGAGCCTCGCGCTCGGCCGGCGCGGAGCCGACCAGTGTGGTCTGCAGCCAGGCGTCGAAGGCCTCTGACGGGGCCCGGGCGGCGGGGCCGAAACGCCCCAGGTTGTGGTAGCTCAGGCCGCTGCCGACGATGAGCACCCCTTCGTCGCGCAGGGGCGCCAGCGCACGGCCCACGGCGATGTGTTCGGCCGGGTCCATGTGGTGGCGCAGCGAGAGCTGCACCACCGGCACGTCGGCCTGCGGGTACATCACCACCAGCGGGGCGAAGGCGCCGTGGTCGAATCCGCGCTCCGGGTCCAGGTGCGAGGGCAGTCCGGCGGCTTCGATCAGGTCGTGGACCCGCCGGGCCAGTACCGGGGCGCCGGGCGCCGGGTACACCACCTGGTAGGTGTGGGCCGGGAAGCCCGAATAGTCGTACACCATGGGCGGGCGGGGGCTGGCCATCACCGCGTAGTCGTCCGATTCCCAGTGACCGGACACCATCAGGATGGCCTTCGGCTTTTCGCCGAGTTGCCGGGGCATGTCCTGCAGGGCCAGCTCGAGCTGGTGCATCATGCGGCGCCAGTCGTCCATCCACGGCCAGGGGCCGCCGCCATGGGATACGAAATAGGTGGGCATTCGCATGGGAGGGTCCTGCGGCGGGTCAACGGCTCTGGGCTTTGCGAGCGATCCGCTGGGCGGTGTCGGGGTTGGCGAAGCAGGCCATCGCGGCCTGGCGCTCCAGCTCCAGCGCACCGGCCAACTGGTTGGACAGGCCGGTGGTCATCACCCGCTTGAGCATGCCGGTGGCCAGCGGCGAGCGGTCCGCCACCTGCCGGGCCATGGCCAGCGCGGTGTCCATCATGTCGGCCAGGGGCACGACACGGTTGACCAGGCCGAGCCGGTGCAGCGTGGCGGCATCTGTGCGTTCGCCCAGCACGAACAGCTCCATGGCGCGCTGGTAACCGACGGTCTGCGGCAGCAGGTGGGTGACGCCGCCGGTCACGAAGTGGCCCAGGGCCATCTCCGGGAAGAAGGCCACCAGGTTGTCGGCGGCCACGGTCAGGTCGCAGTTCAGCACCCATTCGAAACCGCCGCCCACCGCGTAGCCGTGGATCGCGCCGATGACCAGCTTCGGCCCGAACATCAGGTCGCGCGTGATCTGCTGGATCTGGTCACACATGTCGGCCACGGCCGCAGCGCTGGCCGACTGGTGCTCGAATTCCTTGAGGTCGTCACCGGCGCAGAATGCGCGCCCGGCGCCTGTGAACACGATGCACCGGGTGTCCGGGTCGGCATGGGCACTGACCAGGGCCTGGTGCAGGTCGGTCATCAGCGCGCCGCTCATCGCGTTCAGGCGTCCTGGGCGGTTCAGCGTGACGATGCTGACCGGCCCCTGGTTGTGCAGGGTGACGAAGTTCATGGTGTGGGGGAGGCTGGGGGGTGGGAAGGGGGCGCCTCGCGGTCCCAGGCGCCTGCGGTGCCCTGCTGCTGCAGGTGGAATTTCTCCACCTTGTCGGTGGGGGTCTTGGGCAGGGAGGGCAGGAAGCGCACATAGCGGGGCACCATGAAACGCGCCATGCGGGTCTGGCACCAGTCGGTCAGGGCCTGCCCGGACAGCAGGCTACCTTCGCGGCGCACGGCGCTGACCATCACATCCTCCTCGGTCATGTCGCTGGGCACGCCATACACCGCGCATTCGAGGACCTCGGGGTGGGACTCGATCACCAGCTCGACCTCGGCGGCCGAGATGTTCTCGCCGCGCCGGCGCACCATGTCCTTGCGCCGGCCGATGAAGTACAGCCAGCCTTCGGCATCGGCCTTGAGCATATCGCCGGTGTGGAACCATTGGTTGCGCCAGGCCGCAAGCGTGGCCTCGGGCATGGCCCAGTAACCGTCGGTCAGCACCGAGGGTTCGGTGGAGCGCACCACGAGTTCACCCGGGGTGCCGGCCGGTACCGGGAAACCGTCCTCGTCCTGCAGCTGCACCTCCCACGGGCCCATCGGCTTGCCGCAGGAACCGGGCCGGCGGGGGCCATCCGGCGGCGTGAAGATGATCGCGCCCATTTCGGTGGAGCCGTACAGCTCGACCAGCCGGCAGCCGAAGCGTTCCTCGAACTGCGGCGCCCATTCGGGCATCGGGACGCCCCAGCCCAGCCGCGCGCGGTGGGCGCGGTCCTGCGGACCCGGCGGCTGTTTCCACAGCATCGTGAGCGTGGCCCCCATGAAGTCGAACACGGTGGCCTGCAGTGCGCGCACCTCGTCCCAGTAGCGCGACACGCTGAAGCGCTCGCCGATCGCCGCGACCGCGCGCAGCACCAGCGCCGGCGCGATGGTCATGATGGCCGAGTCCATGTGGAACATCGGGTAGGGGCAATACAGCACATCATCGGCGCGCAAGCCCAGGCCGTCGACCACGCCCTGGCCCTGGCGCAGCACGTAGCGGTGCGAGATCATCGCGGCCTTCGAGCGGCCGGTGGTGCCCGAGGTGTAGAGCAGCAGGGTCAGGTCGGAAAAATGGGCCGGTGGCTCCAGCAGCGGGGGTGGGGCATCGTGCTGCAGCAGGCTGTCCCACGCGATCGCATCCGGGCCAGGCAGCCCCTCGACCACCACCACCTGGCGCACGGTCGCGAGCTGTGGGCGCACCTCGTCAAGCTGGGCCAGCAGGCTGGCATGGACGATCAGCAACCGGCTCTGCACCAGGTCGATGGCGCTGGCCAGCACCGCGCCGCGGAACGCGGTGTTGACCGGCGCGGTGACGGCGCCGAGCTTTGCGCTGGCGAACCATGCCAGCGCAAAGGCGATGCCGTTGGGCAGCAGCAGGCTCACGGTATCGCCACGCGCCACGCCCAGGCCCTGCAGACCGGCGGCCACGCGGTCCGAATCCCGGTCGACCTGGCGGTAGGTCCATTCGCCCTGCAGCATGCGGATGAAGGGTTTGTCGGGTGCCTCGTGCGCAGCGCGGCGCAGCTCCTCGGGCAGGGTGTGGGTGGTGCGGTTCATGGCATCGTGGAGGCCGGTAGACCGGCCGCACAGGCAGCGAGGAAGATGGGCCAGCGGGTGTCGTCCCAGTGGAAACCGGGGTTTAGTCGCAGTTCCTCGCGCGGCGAGCGCAGCAGCCGATCCGGGTTGCCGGCTTTCCAGTCGTCACCGGGCCGGAAGCCGCACTTGTCGAAGTCCACGATCCAGGCGCTGCCTTGCGCGTCGAGCATCAGGTTGTGGCAGTTCAGGTCGCTGTGCAGGCACAGCGCGTCGTGCATCCGGCGCACCGCCTGGCCCAGCGCCTGCCATTCGGCATCGCTCAGGCTGCGCTGGTGTATCGCGCGGGAGGCGGCCACCGGCCGGGCCAGGAACAGGTCCCGGCTGATGCGCGCCATCAGGCCGCCGCGGTAGTAGTGGCGCAGCGGGAAATGGCCCCGGGCATCGGCCACGGTGTGGATGTTGCCGCGCCCGGCGCCGAGTTTCTCGGCCGAGCCCTGCTGGCGCCAGGCATCAGGATCGAACAGTGCCGCTGCGGCGTCTGCGAAACGGTGGCTGTCGGCCCAGATGGTCCCGGTGCCGTGGCGGCCGGCATGGACAGGTGCGTTGTCCGCCGGGTTAAAGGGCACCACCAGAGCCCGCACATTGTCCAGTGTGCGCTGCAGCGCCCCTGCCAGCGACTGGTAGACGAACCGCCCGCAGGCCACGCGCGCCTGGCAGGCGGCGGGATCCTGCAGCAACTGGCCGAACCCGGTGAACACGGCATCGGCATCGGCCACCCGCAGCAATGCATCGGCAGCCTTACTTGACGAGGAGGTTGTTGATGGCCTGGATGTCC
>JBIKTP010000329.1:0-4163 GCA_044348035.1 Burkholderiaceae bacterium | reverse complement strand
CGCGCAGATGCTGGTGGAAAGCCCGTCCCGCAAGGCCCTGCAGACATTCCTGAGCCACTGGCACGCGGTCCTGCACGCCACCCGCCAGACAGCAGCCGGCAAGGGTCTGCTGCGCTGGGCGGTGGATGTGGACCCGCTGGCGATCTGAAACCGCGCCAGCCGGCGGGCCTACCAGGCCGACCAGCCGCCGTCGACGGTGAGATTCTGGCCGGTGATCCAGCGGCCGGCATCGGACGCGAACAGCGCCACCGCACCGGCCAGGTCCGCAGGCACCCCCAGGCGCCCCAGCGGCACCTGGTTGCGGAAGTTCTCGCGGGTGAAGGCATCCAGGCTGGGCTTGGGGATCTGGCCGGGGCTGATGCAGTTCACCGTGATGTTGTACTGCGCCAGCTCGCAGGCCAGCGCACGGGTGAGGTTCAGGATGGCGCCCTTGGAGGCATGGTAGGACTGGGTCGAGCGCTTGAAGCCGGGGGCGTACAGCCGCGGATCGCTGCCCAGCGTGGCATGCAGCGACCCGATGGTGATGATGGCGCCGCTCCTGCGCGCCATCATGGCCCGCGCCGCCGTCTGCGCGCTGACCATCGTGGTGGTCACGTTCAGGCGCAGCGTGGCCTCGAGGTCGGCGACGGAAATGTTCGGCGCCATGGCAGTGCCGAAGGCTCCGCCCGCATTGCAGACCATCACGTCGAGCCGGCCGTGCCGGGCCATGATGTCCTGCACGATCTGCTCCATGCCCGCCTCGTCGGCCGCGTCACCGCCGACCGCAAACGCTGCGAGGCCACGCGCCTGCAGCGCATCGGCACTGGCCTGCACCACGTCCTGGCGCCGGCCCAGCAGGTACACGCCCGCCCCGAGCTCGGCCAGGGCCGTGGCCATCGCCAGACCCAGGTGGGTGCCGCCGCCGGTGATGACTGCCACGGCACCCTGCAGGCAGAGCCAGGCAGGCAATGCCGGCCGGGGCCCGCCGGCGGGGGCACTGGTGGGGGGGGTCGGCTCGTTCATGGTGTCTCCGGATGGGCGCGCAGTCAACAGTCATTATGGAGCGCCTGCGTCCTTGCCGGCCAGCGGCCCGGTTCCGTACGGCGAACCGTCTCAGGCCTGCAACCGGGTCTGCGGCCCGTCGTGCAGAAACGCCTCGAACTGGGCAGCCGGCAAGGGCCGGCTGATCAGGTATCCCTGGCAATGGGTGCAGCCATGGGACGCCAGGAAGGCCCGCTGGCCCCAGGACTCCACGCCCTCGGCGATGACCGACAGCCCCAAGCTCTGCCCCAGCGCAACGATGGTGCGGGCAATGGCTGCATCGTTGGGGTCGGTCAGCACGTCGCGCACGAAGGACTGGTCGATCTTGAGCTGGTCCAGCGGCAGCCGCTTGAGGTAACTGAGCGAGGAATAACCGGTACCGAAGTCGTCCAGCGAGAAGCCCACGCCCTGTGCCTTGAGCGCGACCATCTTCCCGATGATGTCCTCGAGGTCCTGCGCCAGCATGCTCTCGGTGATCTCCAGCTTGAGGCGGCGCGGGTCGGCGCCGGCAGCGTCCAGCGCGCCAAGCACCCTGGCCACGAAATCCGCCTGGCGGACCTGGTGCACGCTCACGTTGACCGCCAGTGTCAGGTGGCGCGCGCGCGGGTCGCCCGCCCAGCGGTGCAGTTGTGTGCAAGCGGTGTCGAGCACCCACTGGCCGAGGTCCAGGATCAGGCCGGACTGCTCCGCCACCGGGATGAATTCGCCGGGCGACACCGCGCCGCGCTGCGGATGGTGCCAGCGCAGCAGGGCCTCGGCGCCGAAGATCTCGTCGGACGGGCCCACCTGTGGCTGGTAGTGCAGCTCGAAGGCCTGGCGGGCCAGCGCCTGGCGCAGGTCGACTTCCAGTGCCGCACGCGCCTCCACGGCTGCCTGCATGTCAGGATCGAAAAACCGCAAGGTATTGCGGCCCGCTGCCTTGGCCTGGTAGAGCGCCACGTCGGAGCGCTTGAGCGTCTCCTCCAGCGTACCGGTACCGGCGCCGAACAGGGACACCCCCACGCTGGTGCTGCTGCGGTGCTCCCGCCCGGCGATGTCGTAGGGCTGGCTCAGCAGCGTGACGATCTTATGGGCCACGGCCGTTGCATTCGCCACCGCTTCCTGCAGCCCGGGACCGAGGTCATCGACAAGCACCACGAACTCGTCGCCGCCCAGGCGTGCCACGGTGTCGCAATCGCGCACCGAGGCGGTCAGCCGACGCGCCACCTGCTGCAGAAGCAGGTCGCCCTTGTCATGGCCCAGCGTGTCGTTGAGCGCCTTGAAGTTGTCGAGGTCGATCAGCAGCAGCGCGCCCTGCCGGTGGCTGCGCGCGGTCGCCGTCAGGGCACGCTCCAGGCGATCCTGCAGCAGCCTGCGGTTGGGCAGCTCGGTCAGCGGGTCGTAGAACGCGAGGCGGCGCACCTCGTTCCTGGCCTGCTTGTGCCCGGTGATGTCCCGCACGACCGTCACGAACCGGGGCGGCGCGCCCGGTGCGACCTCCTTGCGGGCCACCGACAGCTCGTACCAGCGTGCATCGTCTCCCATCGGCAGACGCACCTGGGCGCCCTGCGCAAAACCGTCCGCGTGCGCAGCCTGCAGCGCCTCCATCACGACGCGCGCCGCCTCGGGCGGCAACACCTCCTGGACCGTCTTGCCAACGGGGCTCCCGACGAGGTCCGGCAACACGTTGCCGCCGGTCGCGTTGTAGGCGTACACCCGGCCTTCGAGATCGGCCTCGAACATCGGGTCCCGGATGGCGTCCAGGGTGGACTTGAGCTGGTTCTGCGTTGCCAGGATCTCGGCCGTGCGCTGCGCCACCTGCACCTCCAGCCGGGCCTTGTAGGCGCGCTGGGCGAACTGCAACCGCGCCAGATAGGCCAGCAGCAGCGACACTGCCAGGACCATGGCCGCCCGCCACGCCAGCTGCTCGCGGTTCAGCCATCCACCGACCGGCGCCATGTCGAGGTTCCAGGCGACGTCGGACACCTCCAGGCTCTGGCGTACCGGCTGCTCCAGAACCTCGGTGCCCGGTGATGCAGCGATCACGATGCGGCGATTGGTCTCGAACTCCAGCCGCCACAACACATAGTGGTAGCCGCTGCGCTCCAGGTCGAACAGCGACACCCCCTGCAGCAGGTCTTCCAGGCGCAGCGCCACATTGGTGAAACCCCAGAACATCGGCTCGCCGCTGGCGCCGGGCAGGTACACCGGCTTACGGCTGACGACGCCGGTCCCGCCCTGGCGCAATGCGAGTGGCCCGGCGACGGTCAACCGGCCGGTATCCCGCGCAAACAAGGCATCCTTGCGCTGGGCCGGATCGTTCAACGCGTCAAAGCCGACCAGCATCCGATTGCCCTCCAGGGGCACCACGTGGCGCACCACCCCGTTGGGCGAGATCGACAGGGCCAGGTACCGCGGGCCGTCGACCAGCAGCCGGCTCGCGGCCACCTCGAAGTTGTCGACCCGGCCCATGCCCTGCCAGACCAGCGATTCCAGCGCATGGTTGACCGACAGCATGCGCTCGACATTGCGCCGAAGGGCCTGGGCATGGTTCTGGGCCAGGTACAGCGCCTGCGTACGCGCCATGGCCTGGCGGCTCTGTTCGCTGCTCCACAACCAGGCGCCTCCCAGCGCCACGCAGACGCAGGCCACCAGCACGACCCCGACCCAGCTAACCCACGGCGCGGGACGGGACGCGGCGGTCAGCAGACCGGTTGCCATGGCCTCATCCCCTGGCCACCAGCAGCGACACGGCCGCAGAGAAGGTCAGAAAGGCGGCTGCCGTCGACACCAGGATGATGCGCGCGATGCGACCGTTGTCGGCGCCGAACTTCTCGGCCAGCATCGACACGTTGCTGGCACTGGGCAGGGCGGCAACCAGCACCACGACAGTCAGGGCAAAACGGTCCAGTGGCACCCCGGCCTGGATCGCCGCCGTGCCCACCAGCAGCACCAGCAGCGGGTGGACCAGCAGCTTGATGACGGCCACCGGCACATAGTCGCGCAGGGGGATCGGGCGTGTGCCGGCCGAGATCACGAGCATCTGCGAGCGCGCCAGCACCGCGCCGATGGTGAACAGGGCCACTGGCGAGGCGGCATCGGCCAGCAGATTCACCGTCTGCCCGACCGGTTTTGGCAGCTCCAGCTGCACCGCAGACGCCAAT
>JBIKTP010000328.1:0-4166 GCA_044348035.1 Burkholderiaceae bacterium | reverse complement strand
GGTCTGCTTGCGCTTCGTGATGTCCTGCACCATGCCCACGACCCGTGTCGGAGCACCGCCGGGGTCGCGTTCGCACACCCTGCCGCGGTCGTGGACCCACAGGTAGGCCCCGTTGCGGTTGCGCAATCGGAACTCGGCTTCGTAACGGACGCGCCGGCCGGCCAGGTGCTCGTTCAGACAGGCCATGACATGGGGCGCATCCTCGGGGTGCAGGTTGCTGGTCCAGGTTTCCAGCAGGGGTGGCATCTCGTCAGGACCATAGCCGAGCATGCGCTTGAGCTGCGGACTGAAAAATACCTCGCCGGTCAGCACGTTCCAGTCCCACAGGCCGTCGCTGGCTTCATTCAAGGCGAAGGTCAGCTGCTTCTCGCGCCGCTCCAGGTCGCGGCTGACCGACTGTCGGCGTGTGATGTCGCGCGCGACCGACAGGAAATACTCCCGGCCTTGCTCGGCGAAATGGGTGGTGTTCACCTCGACCTCGACCTCGTGCCCGGCGGCATGGCGGTGGCGCCCGACAAAGGTGAAGCTCTCGGTGGCACGGATCGCGGCGGCGATTTCCTCCCAATGGGGCTGGCCGGCCACGTCCATCTGCAGGCTCAGGACGCTGTGGTCGAGCACCTCCTCCCGCGAGAGACCCAGGCTGGCCCAGGCCATGCGGTTTCCCCACAGGATGGTGGAGGTCTGCGGGTCGATCAGGTAGACGGCATCGGGCAGGTGCTCCAGCACACGGACCTGGGAGGGAGGCAGCAGCGCAGCGCCCTGTGCGTTGTCGGACGTCATGCGCGATCCTGCGTGCGGGTGTCGAAGTCGCTGGCGTCATGCCGCTCATGCAACTGCCCCGACGGCTCTCCGGTGACACGGTTGACCTTGCGGCCACGCTGCGCGGCAGGGCGCTGCGCGATCTCGGCCGTCCAGCGTTGCAGATGGGTGTAATCCTGCACCTGCAGAAACTCGCCGGCGCCGTAGATCTGCCCCATGGCCAGCACGCCGTACCAGGGCCAGACCGCCATGTCGGCAATGGTGTAGTCGTCCCCCGCCAGGTAACGGCTCTGGGACAGGCGCCGGTCGAGCACGTCGAGCTGGCGCTTGACCTCCATGGCGAACCGGTCGATGGCGTATTCGATCTTGAACGGCGCGTAGGCATAGAAGTGCCCGAACCCGCCACCGAGGTAGGGCGCGCTGCCCATCTGCCAGAACAGCCAGGAGAGGCATTCGGCGCGCTGCGCGGGCTCCGTGGGCAGGAAGGCGCCGAACTTCTCGGCCAGGTACAGCAGGATGGCTCCGGACTCGAAGACGCGGATCGGCGCCGGGCCGCTGCGGTCCATCAGGGCCGGAATCTTCGAGTTCGGATTGACCTGCACGAAGCCGCTGCCGAACTGGTGGCCCTCGTGGATGCGGATCAGCCAGGCGTCGTATTCGGCGCCGGTGTGGCCCAGGGCCAGCAACTCCTCCAGCAAGACAGTGACCTTGACACCATTGGGCGTGGCCAGCGAATACAGCTGCACCGGGTGGCGGCCCACCGGCAGCTCCTTGTCATGGGTCGGGCCGGCGACGGGGCGGTTGATGTTGGCGAAACGGCCGCCGTTCTCCTTGTTCCAGACCCAGATCGCGGGTGGGGTGTAGGTGGCAGTGTCGGTCATGCAGGGCTCTCCGTGGGGTTTGGACGGACGCCGAGATGACGGGCACGTCGCAATCCGACACTTTAATGGCTTTGCCACGCCTTTATCGCAGGACCGCCGTCCAGGGGGTCCGGCGTGGGCAACGATCGTGCTGGTGGTCAACTCTACGTCCGCGACAGACTCGAAGGCAACTGCAATCCGGCCAAGATTGCGCAAGACAAGTGGCGACAAAATCGAGGTTGGCATGTTCCCCGTAGAAATCTGCAACAGGCGCAATGGCGACCCATGAACAATGTGGGACGTCACAAAGTCGCCATCCTTGCCGATGACGACGCGCCCTTCAGATTCAGCCAAGCCGTTGACGTGCGAGTCGCTGCTGCGGTTCTTGTCTGTCAGATTCAGCGTGTGCACGGCCTCGTGCCCTGCGGCCGTCAAGGCAACCGCAAGCTTTAAGCTAAAGATCGGGCCTAGGCTCTTGGCTCTTTGACCAGTGCCTGCTTGAGGTGCGCGATGAGCGCTTGGTTGCGTGTGAACTTCATCCGCTCTGGCGTGCAAAGCGCCACCACCTGCGAGCCAAATTTGGTTTGGGGCTGCCATTCGGGCAGCACCCGCATCAAGGTGCCATCAGCCAAGGCACGTTCGCACAGATAGTCCGGCAGCAGCGCAACGCCCAGGCCCGCTGCGGCGGACTCCAGCACCGCTTCGGGGTTATCCACGCGGTAGCGTCCGCCCACTTTCACTTGCACTGTTTCCATGAGGTCCTCAGTCTTGCCGCGTTCTCTGCTCAGCGTCCACAGGTCGTCGCTGCTGTCGCGCCGGTAATACAAGCAAGGGTGTGCGGTCAACTCGGGGGGCGTCGAAGGCTGACCGTTTTGCGCCAGGTAAAGGGGCGATGCGGCCAACAACCAATCGATGCGGATCATGTGCGTGCTGTTGAACGCATGCGGTGCACTGCTGGACCAACGAAACGCGATGTCGATGCGCTCGTTGGCGATGTCCATCACCCGATCAGAGAGCATGAACTCGATGTCCAGTGCCGGGTGCAAACGCAAAAACCCTGGCAAATGCTTGGCCAGCACCCGTTGCCCCCAAGACACGGGGGCTGTCACACGCACCTCGCCACTGAGTTCTGAGCGCAGTGAACGCATGCGCTCCATGCCGCCGTAAATCTCGTTCAAGGCCCGCCGGGCAAATTCCACATACGCCTCGCCTGCGGGGGTGAGCGCAATTTTTCGGGTGCTGCGGCTGAACAGGATGGTTCCCAGTTTTTCTTCAAGCTGGGCGATGCGTTTGCTCACCAAACCTTTGCCCACATCCAGCGCGCTGGCGGCCTCGCTCACGTTACGGGTATCGGCCACCTTCAAAAAGGCGGACAGCATATCGGTGGAGATGGGGCGCTGTTGTCGGTCTGCGGAGTTCATTGTTCTCGAATTGAAGACAATCGGTTCGCATTAGAGCAATTGTCGGCATTTGGGTCAATTCCTACACTGACCTGACGTTAGTAGATGAACACACAAACGGAGACAACATGAAGATTCACGCAGACCCCATCACCGTCAATTGCAAAAAAGTGCTTGCCGGTCTTCAACTCATAGGCGCACCTTACGAGGTGGTGCACGTCGATTACTTCAAGGGCGCGCAAAAAGAGGAGCCCTATATCAGCCTCAATCCGAATGCCTCGGTACCCGCCATGGTCGATGGTGACTTTGAGTTGTGGGAATCCAATGCGATCCTGCAATACGCGGCCGACAAAATGGGCAATGAGCGCGCGTACCCCAAAGACCTGCGCACCCGTGCCGACATCAACCGTTGGTTGTTGTGGGAGTCTTCCAGCTGGTTCCCCAGCTGCTACGTGTTCTTGGTGGAAAACTGCGTCAAGCCTTTGTTGGGTGGCGTGCCAGACCCCGCTGTGCTTGAGGCCCAGCTGGCCCAGTTTCACAAATTGGCCGGCATCCTCGACAAGCGCTTGGCCAGCAGCAAATGGGTCAGTGGCAACCAGCCTACCATTGCCGACATCGCCGTGGCCGCTCCCATGCACTTGCACGGCTGGCAGCAACTGCCGCTCGATGGTCACAAGCACCTCAAGCGCTGGTTGCACGACGACGTGGAACACTTGCCTTGCTGGCAGAACACCATGGTCTATCAAGGCTTTACCACCCAAAAACCCAACTGATATTTCCTCACCCCCCATGACGCCCTCGCAACCCGTGCGTGCCACTCTGAACTATTCCGTGGACAACGGCATTCCACCTGACTACTATTTCTACGAGCCGGACCCCAGTGTCAAACTCAACCCGCCCGGCACAGATGGACAGGAGATGCTCATCCACGACGCCTGGGCGCAGCGCGACACCATCAGTCTGGACAAAGAAGGCTTCGAGCTCCATGAGTTCGATCCTTCGTTCAAAAGCTTTAATGATGACGCGCAGGTCCGGCTGGCCTTTTACCCACAGATCGTCGAGTTCGTGAAAGCCCACACGGGTGCGAAGCGCGTTGAGGTTTTCGATCACACCATCCGCAAGCGGCTGCCTGCCGACCTCAAATTGC
>JBIKTP010000327.1:0-4175 GCA_044348035.1 Burkholderiaceae bacterium | reverse complement strand
AGACTGACGGGCCAGCGTGCCGTTGCTCACCGCCAGGTTGTTGGCGTTGTCGATGGCGGAGAAGCGGATCACAGTGCCGGCGGAGATGGCACCGGTGGTCCACCTGTGATAGCTCTCACCGGTATTGAAGGCGGTGCCATTCCATTCGTTGTCGGTGAAGTACACCGTGGTGCCGGCGAGGATGTCCACGAAGGACACCATCGACCAGCCGTCTTCATCGGCGTTGAAGGAGGTGAATGCCAGGTCTCCGGTGGACTGGGCGGAGGCCTGTGCCGCGAGGGCAAACATGCTCAGGGCAATAAGTCTTTTCTTCATGGTGGGACGCCTTCAGTGGGGGTTGCAGGACCAGGGAGTCAGGACTTCCGACGGCGGGCGATGACGCCCAGGGTGGCCAGGCCGGCCAGCAGCAGGGCATAACTCTCGGGCTCGGGCACCGGGGCGTAGACAAGGCTGCCGGTTCCGTCATTTCCGAGGGTGGTGGTGTAGGCGACGAACGCATCGGTGGCATCCATCGATCCGGGGATGGTCGAGAAACCGGTTGCGCCGAGGGTGGCGTTGTAGGACAGGCCGGCGAAGGTGCCATTGACGAACTTCACTTCGGTGGCGGCTTCCGCCAGTGCCAGGCCCCATTGGTTTCCCAGAAAACTCATGGCCAGGCTGTCCACGCCCAGGTACTCCTCACCGGTCAGGGTGAGGCTGGCGTCGTCGAAGCTGAACTGGCCCTGGTAGCTGGTGCCGAGCAAGGCGCCGGATTCCAGCGTACCACTGAAGGCATAGAGCTGTGTGGCGGCCTGGGCTGCCGGCAGGGCAAGCGCCAGCAAGGCGGCGAGGGCGGTGGTTTTGATCATGTGGCGCATGGAAGACTCCTGAATGATGGCGATGTGAATGAATTAGAGGCCGAGATCACGGGCGGGAACGACCTGCCCTGCGGTCAGGCCCTTGAGGGTGACCAGGGGGCGTGCGGCAGCAGGGCCGCTGCCATCGGTGTCGATCTGCAGGCTTGCACCGCCGGAGACGTCCTTGATGACGATGTGGCCATTGGCGACGGCGCTGGAAGGCGCAATGCCCAGGCTGGCCAGAAGGTCCGTCAGGATGATCTTGTCCGCGTACGGTGTGAAGTCCGTGATGGTGTCGCCGGCATCGGTGATGCGGGTGTAGATGAAGTGGTCGCCACCGGGGCCACCGGTCAGGATGTCGGCGCCTGCGCCGCCAGTGATGCGGTCATCGCCTGCGGTCCCCACGATGGTGTTGCGAGCGGCATTGCCGTTGAAGGTCTGGCCCGCCGTGACGGTCGCGATGGCCAGGTCGATCAGCCGGCCATAGGCGTCGTACTGGTTTTCCACGCCGTACAGGTTGGTGGTGATCTCGTCGCCATCGGCCGCATTCAGCCGCTGCAGCCCACCGACAGCCTTGGGGGCCTGGATGAAGTTCGCCAGCGCCTGCTGGTAGGTGATGGTGAAGGCGTCGTTCTCGAACGCCACGCCGTTGACGGCGAACGGGAAGTTGTCCCCCCCGTTGGCGGTGAAGTCGATGGTGGTGAGCGAGAAGCTGCGGTTGTTGTCGACCACCACACCGTTGTCGATCAGCACGGTGCCATCGTCGAGCACCACGCGTCGGACACGGTTGCCGGTGCCGACCGCCAGCGGGTCCTGGGCAGCCGAGGTGCTGGCGCGCGGTGCAAGGCGGCTGTCGTAGGTCACCTGCATGCCTGCGACCTGGGCGAAGCGGCCGTTGTTGCCGCCCGTGCTGTTCGCGCTGATCACCGAGTGCTCCAGGATGTCCTTGAGCTGGGTGGCGTTCATCGCCGGGGCACGCTTGACCAGGTTGGTGAAGGGCAGGATGTTGAAGGTGTCACCGGTGGTCACGTTGCCGGCGGCGGAGATGCTGGTGCGGATGCCGCCGCCGTTCTGGATGGCCACATCGCTCTTGCCGGCAAAACGCATGGCATCGGCGATCAGGTTCCCCAGGCCGGTCTCTGCGTTGCGAACCCCTGCCGTGAATGTGCACGGCGCGGGCGTGCAGGTGTTGTGGGTCGGGCCATTGAGCCGCACGGCCGTAGTGCCGATCACTTGCGCGTTGAGCGCATTGATGTAGCCCAGTACGGGTGCCACCACATTGGTGTTGATGACCGGATCGCCCACGACGCGGTCGGCGTCGGCGGCGGCGCCGGAAACACGGATCATGCGGGTGCTGTCCAGGCTGCTGACCAGGCCCGTCGTGTCGTTGATGGTCAGGTTGACCTCGCCGACGTAGCGGTTGCCGAAGTGGCTGGTGACTACCGGTACTTTTTTGCCGGTGCTGTCGGTGGCCAGCACCGGGTGCGTGTTGAATGTCGGAGCGACGCCTCCGTTGATGACGGGATCGTCGGCATCCTTCATCAGTTCATGCCCGCCACCGGAAACGACCATGTCCACATCGCGCAGTGCCGGCACCAGGATGTTGATTTCATTGCCCGCACCTTGCAGGTGGCTCATGACGATGACCACGGTGACCCCTTCCACGTTGCGCAGGCGGTCCGTCTCGGCTTGCACAAGGGCTGCGATGGACTGCAGATTCTGTGCTTCGGTGGACGCGCCGGACCAGCTCTTCAGGATCCCGGCTGGGGGCGAGGAGATTCCCGGCAACAGCGGGGTGGTGGCGCCGATGATGCCCACCTTTTTGCCGCCGGCGGTGGTGATGATCTTGGACGGTGCCACCACACCACTGGCTGCCAGATCCGCCAGCTCCGGGGTAACGCTGAAGTCCAGGTTGACCGACAGGAAGGTGCTGCCGGACATTTTGGCGAACCGGGCGGCCACGGGACCGGTGTTGTCAAGGTCGAATTCGTGGTTGCCAAAGGTGGTGGCGTCGATGCCGATGCGGCGGCTGGCGATGGCGTCGTAGAAGTCCTGACCGCCGTCGGTTGCGGCAGTGGCCAGGTTGGCGAACGAAGCGCCCAGGCGCGGCCCCGGCAGGAAGGAGTCGCCCGCGTTGAGCGTGATGACGGTACCAGGCGCGGCGGCCTTGCGGTTCGCCACGACGGTCGCCAGGCGGTCGATACCACCATAGAACGAGATTGCCTGTCCAGCGTTGTCGCGCAGGTTCCCCTGGGCGGAGATCAGCCAGGATTCCTGGTCGCCGATATGCAGGATGGTCAGTGGCTCGGCGACGGCCGTGCCGTATCCGACGGCCATCGCGAAGCAGATCGCGGTAAGGGACGCCTTTTGGCGCCAGTGGGTGCGTTTGAATGACATGGTGGGATGCTCCAGAGCAGGATGGTGGGAAAGAACAAGACGGGTCATCAGAGTTCCAGATCGCGGCCGGGCACGATCTGCCCGGCGCTCACGCCGGTGAGCGTGAGGAGTGGACGCGCCAGAGCCGGGCCGGCAGTGCCGTCGGCGTCGATTCGTACACTCAGGCCCGCGGGGGTGTTGACCAACTGGACGACGCCGTCGGCCAGGGCGTTGCTGCCTGCATAGCCGATGCTTGCCAGCAGGGCGGTGAGGCGGATACGGTCGGTACCCGGGGTGAAGTCGGCAATGCGGTCGCCGGCGTCGCGGATGCTGGTGTAGACGAAGGTGTCGGCGCCCGCGCCACCGGTGATGACATCGGCCCCGGCTCCACCGGTGATGACGTCGTCGCCGGCAGTGCCGGTCAACGTGTCGCGCCCGGCTGTGCCGATGATCGTTTGGCCAGGCACAACGGGAGCTCCGAGCGACAGGCCCAGAACCACTGGATCGTGGTCGGACGATCGGTAGACGGTGGCGCTGTAGTAGTCCGGCCCGCAGGCCGCGCACGATGGCTGCCTGAACTCGGTGTTGTAGTCGATGATCGACGGCTCGTCGGCGTTGATGCGCCAGGCGGTCGCACCGGTGACCCGGGCGGTCAGGCTGGCGCTGACCAGTGCGTGGTCGAGGTAGCCGGCCTCGCCATCGAACACATAGGTGTATCCGGTGGCCGGGTCGAAGCGGGCGATCTGATCCACGAACCCGAGCGATGAGAGTGCAAGGATCGGGTCTTCCTTGCCGTAGGCGTTGAGGTCCCCAATGATCACGACATCAGGATCCACGGGCGCCAGGGTGCTGGCGATGAAGCTGCCCAGGGCCTGGGCCTGCTGGACACGCGTCGCATTCCAGCAGCCTTGTCCGTCACCCTGGTCGGCGTCCACGTCACCGGCTGGCGGGCAGCTGCCCTTG
>JBIKTP010000326.1:0-4192 GCA_044348035.1 Burkholderiaceae bacterium | reverse complement strand
CTGTTCGACATGGGCGCCAATGTCTGGGAGTGGGCCGACGGCGGCCCGGGCAACGAGCAGCCCACCCTGGGCGGGTCGTGGTGGTACGGGGCCGGCACCATGCACCGCGACCACCGCGCGACCAAGCCGGCGGACACGGCCGTCATCTACATTGGCTTTCGGTGCGTGAAGCCGTTGGCGGATTGATTTGTGAACTTGTGCCCCCGGCGCCGGTCCATCTGCGCATGACATCTCCCACCCGTTCGCGCTGGCTGCGCTGGCCGGCCGCATTGGCCGGCCTGGTGCTGCTGCTCCTCATGGGGCCGCTGGGCGTGATGGCCTTTGGCGACATCGACCTGCAGACGCCCTGGCACCAGACGCTCCGTGGCGCCACAGGGCAGGCGCCGCAACCGGCCCTGGTGCAGGAGGCCGTGGTGCATGTCTATGGCGCGCGCACCGTGCGCTGGCGCGGTGCCTTCGGCATCCATCCCTGGATCGCCGTCAAGCGCACCGGTGCAGACCACTACACCACCTACCAGGTCATCGGCTGGCGGGCCTACCGTGGCGGCGATGCCCTGGTGGCGTCCGACACGACGGACCCCGACAGCCGCTGGTTCGGCGCCGAGCCGCAGTTGCTGGCAGCCCACCGCGGAGCGGGTGCCGAGGCCCTGATCGACCGCATCGAGGCGGCCGTGGCGCGTTACCCGTGGGGACGCACCTACCACCTGTGGCCCGGGCCGAACAGCAACACCTTCGTCGCGTTCGTGGCCCGGGAGGTTCCCGAGCTGGGGCTGGACCTGCCGCCGACCGCCATCGGCAAGGATTACCTGGGCCCCACCAGGTTTTTCGGTCCGGCGCCCAGCGGCAGTGGCTGGCAGGCGTCCCTGTGGGGCCTGGCAGGGGTGACCATCGCGCGCGAGGAGGGCATCGAGTTGAACCTGCTGGGGCTGGGCTTCGGCGTGGACGTCAATGACCTGCGGCTGCGCTTGCCGGGCCTGGGGACCTGGCCCGCAGGCCATGTGCGCGCCGCGGGCGACGCACCCTCCCGCTAAGGCATGGTCCGGTTCAGTCCCTGTGACTTGATCCGGACCGGCAGCAGCGACTGGTCGGGCGTGTTCGCCCCTGTGCCCAGGCTGTACTGGCGGTTGTCGCCCCAGCAGAACACCTCGTTGGTGGTGCTGCGTGCGCACTTGCCCAGGCTGGCATTCGCCATGGCCGCAAAAGCCACCCCGCCAGGCACGCTCACCGCCACCGGTGTGGTCTGTGCCGAGAACAGCGCGCCGCTGGTGCCGTTGCCGAGCGAGCCGCGGTCGGCATACCCCCAGCACAGGGTGCTGCCGCCCAGCGTGATGCCGCACATCGTCTCGCCCGGCCAGACCGTGCGGAATCGGTGGACGGGCACTTCGCTCGGGGCGCGGTAGTCTTCCCCGAAAGTGCCGGTGTTGACCGTGCCGTTGCCCATCTGACCGTAGTCGTTGTCACCCCAGCACCAGGCCGCGCCATCGACCTTGAGGCCGCACATGTTCGACCCGGTTCCGCCACCCACCAGTGCGCCGGCGCGCGGGTCGACCGTCAGGTTGCGTGCGACCGGCGTGTTGCTGAGGTCGAAGCCGCCCAGCTGCCCTGCCGCCACGCCGCCGTGTTCATTGCTGCCCCAGCAGTCGACCTGGCCATCGGTGCGGGCGGCGCAGGCATACACGCCCACGGCCGCGACGGCCACATAGCGGTGGATGGACAACACGGGCGCTGGGACGTTGCCGGACTCGAAGTTGCCGCGCCCGAGCTGCCCGCGGGTGTTGTCACCCCAGCAGTAGAGACGGCCGGCCGCGGCGGGGTCCGGCGAGTTGACGGCGCCGATGCCGCAGACGAACCAGGCGCCGCCGGCCAACTGGTCGAGCACCACGCCGGTGGGCAGCTGGATGCGGACCCACTGGTTCAGCGGGGGGCTCAGCTGTCCGGACAGCCCGGTGACCAGCGGATCGCCGATGCACCAGACATCGGTCGTGTCGCGGCCGCAGACCCAGCCTGCACCGTACCCGCCGACGATGCCCGTCAGCGCGCGCTCAGGCAGGCGCGTCGGCTCTGCAAAGGTGGTGCTGGAACCCGGCACCGTGAGGCCGGTCCCGGCCGCGATATCGCCCTGGTCTCCCCAGCACCAGACATTGCCGGACAGTGACTCCCGGGCACACTGACCGGATATCTCGGAGAACGCCAGCGCCGAAGGGTAGCCCGGGCCGAAATAGGAAAAGCTGGTGACCGTGGCGACCAGCACATTCCCGTCGATCGTCGTGCCTGGAACCTCGGCAAAGCTGCCCCCCGGTGCCGCCTGGTACAGCCGGGCGGTCGTGCCGGGGGGGAGCAGTGCGGGATCGAAGGGCACCCGTACCGTCACGGGGACGGCGAACACGGTGCCGTGCGGAAAGAACTCGTACACCGCGCCGGCACTGGCAAAACCAGCAGGTGGAAACGGCGGGGTGCTGGTGGCGACCAGCTGGATGGAGATCGTCGTGGCACTGGCCAGGGCACCGGCCGGGAAGATGGCCTGTGCACCCGTGCCGGTGCTGACGGTGCCGCCCGCCGGCCCGATGCTGGCCGATGCTGCCGTGGGGGTGCTGACGTCCGTGCCGCCACCACCACAGGCTGCGAGGGTGCCGATCAGTGCGGCTGCCAGAACCCCACGCCATCGGATGCACAAGGCCTGCCACGGTAGCTTGCTCCGCCAGGCGGCGCTTGGTGGTTCGATGGACGGGTGAGCCTGGGTGAAGCAGCGCATGGGATCCTCCTGAAGCAGGCGGACGGCAATGCGTCTGCCCTTATGCAGTGAGTGTGCACCGCGCCCATGCGCGGGAGGATGTTCTGCGTCAATGGCGACGCCGATGCGCCGCCGCGGGCTCTGCCGGCGCCAGAAAGGGGCCCGCCCAGCACCGAAGGGGCCTGGGTGGGACTACTCCGCCTTGATGCCCGCCGTGCGGATCACCTGCGTCCAGCGGTCCATTTCCTTCGCCACGAACTCGGTGTAGGGCTTGATGCCTTGCGGCGGGATCACGAAGCCCTGCGAATCCATGCGCTGGCGGATGGC
Source organism: Burkholderiaceae bacterium (assembly GCA_044348035.1). Taxonomy (GTDB): domain Bacteria; phylum Pseudomonadota; class Gammaproteobacteria; order Burkholderiales; family Burkholderiaceae_C; genus CAISIP01. The sequence continues at coordinate 1,134 of JBIKTP010000326.1, read as the reverse complement.
CGGTTGCGCCATCACCTGCTTCATCGCGGATTCCAGCTTCTCGACGACCGCAGGGGGTGTGCCCTTGGGCACCGACAGGCCGGACCAGCTCAGCGCCTCGAAGCCCGGATAGCCCAGTTCGGCCACCGTCGGCACATCGGGGTAGAGCGGGTTGCGCGCTGCGCTGGACACCGCCAGCGGGCGCAGCTTGCCGGCCTTGATGTGCTGCAGCGCGACGTCCTGGTTGATGAACATCAGCGGGATCTCGTTGGCCAGGATGGAGGTCATCATCGGGCCGCCGCCGCGGTAGGGAATGCCGGTCATGAAGATGCCGGCCGTCTGCTTGAACAGTTCCATGGCCATGTGGCCGGAGGCCGCGTGCGTGAAGCCATAGTCCACCTTGCCAGGATTCTTCTTGGCAAACTCGACCAGTTCCTTCAGGGTCTTGAACGGGCGCTCGGTGTTGACCACCAGCACGTTCGGCCCGTGGTGGATCTGGCTGATATGGATGAAGTCTGTCTTGGAGTTGTACTTCAGCGCAGGGTCCAGGCCATGGGCCACCGCGTTCTGCCCCACGCCGGTCTGGATGATCGTGTAGCCGTCGGGCGCAGCACGTGCCGCCCGCTCAGTGCCGACAACACCGCCGGCGCCGCCCACGTTCTCGATCAGCACCGGCTGCCCCAGCACTTTCGCCAGTGGCTCGGCCACCATGCGGGCCATCACGTCACTGGTGCCACCCGGCGGGAAGGCGACGATGAGCTTGATCGGCTTGCTGGGATAGTCGGCCTGGGCCAGGGCCGGCGGGCTGTGCAGCGACGCGGTGGCAGCCAGGATGGCAGAGGTCAGGAGATGGCGGCGATGGAGCATGGGGGCCTTTCGAGGGTGAAGCCCATTCTTGGTCTGCCCTGGCAATTGCGCATTGGTAGTTGCCCTGACACCTCGGCACCGCCTGGCGCAGGAACTGGCGGTTCACATGATCGCGGGCAGGTCAGTGGCCGGGCTGCGGGCGCGCGCGGCAGCCTGATCCACCGGCAGGTCCTGCGGCCACAGTTTTGCCACGAAACGCTGGCCATTCACGCCGCTGTCGGCCCCGGTCATCAGCCACAGGAGTGGCGCCCGCATCAGCGAGGGAGCCAGCAGCTGCCCGTCGGCGCC
>JBIKTP010000325.1:0-4197 GCA_044348035.1 Burkholderiaceae bacterium | reverse complement strand
CAAAAGCTTCCAAAGAAAAATCGAACCGAAATCATGGATTTGACTTTAGCACGAAAAATTCGCCCGTCCGCCTGCCCGGCCCGTCAGGCCGTTCCGCCGACGGTCAGGCGGTCAATGCGCAGGGTCGGCTGACCGACGCCCACCGGCACGCTCTGGCCGTCCTTGCCACAGGTGCCCACGCCGCTGTCCAGGCGCATGTCGTTGCCGATCATGCTGACGCGGGTGAGGGCGTCGGGGCCGTTGCCGACAATCGTGGCGCCCTTCACCGGGTAGAGGATCCTGCCCTTCTCGACCCAGTAGGCTTCGCTGGCCGAGAACACGAACTTGCCCGAGGTGATGTCGACCTGTCCGCCGCCAAAATTCGTGGCATACAGGCCGCGCTCGATGCTGGCGACGATTTCTTCAGGGGCCTTGTCGCCGGCCAGCATGTAGGTGTTGGTCATGCGCGGCATCGGCACATGGGCATAACTTTCGCGCCGCCCGTTGCCGGTGGGCGCCACGCCCATCAGGCGGGCGTTCATCGCGTCCTGGATATAGCCCTTCAGGATGCCGTCCTCGATCAGCACATTGCGCTGGCTGGTGTTGCCTTCGTCATCCACGTTGAGTGAGCCGCGCCGGTCGCTGAGCGTGCCGTCGTCCAGCACGGTCACGCCCTTGGCCGCCACGCGATGCCCGACCCGGCCGCTGAAGGCGCTGGAACCCTTGCGGTTGAAGTCGCCTTCCAGCCCGTGCCCGATGGCCTCGTGCAACAGGATGCCGGGCCAGCCGGGCCCGAGCACCACGGTCATTTCTCCCGCCGGGGCCGGGCGCGAGTCCAGGTTGGTGAGGGCGGCCTTGACGGCTTCGTCCACATATTTCGCCACCATGGCGTCATCGAAATAGGCCAGCCCGAAACGCCCGCCGCCGCCGGCACTGCCCATCTCGCGCCGGCCCTTCTGCTCTGCAATGACGGTGACGCTCAGGCGCACCAGCGGGCGCACGTCGGCAGCCATCGTGCCATCGGCCCGGGCCACCAGCACGACGTCATATTCGCTGGCCAGCCCAGCCATGACCTGCTTCACCCGCGGGTCACGCGCACGGGCGAGCGTCTCGACCTTGCCCAGCAGCGCCACCTTGGTGGTGCTGTCCAGCGTGGAGATCGGGTCCACGCCCGGGTACAGGGAACGCGTGCCAGCCATCTTGCGCGAGGGCCGGCGGGATTTCGCGCCCGTGGCCGCGCTGGAGATGGCCCGCACGGTGCGGGCGGCGTCGAGCAGCGAGGCGTTGGAGATGTCGTCGGAATAGGCGAAGGCGGTCTTTTCGCCGCTGACGGCCCGCACGCCGACACCCTGGTCGATGCTGAAGGAGCCGGTCTTGACGATGCCTTCTTCGAGGCTCCAGCCTTCGCTGCGGGTGTACTGGAAATACAGGTCGGCTTCGTCGACCCGGTGGGCCTGGATCTCGCCCAGTGCACGGCTCAGACTGGATTCGTTCAGGCCGAAAGGCGTGAGCAGGAGGTCCTTGGCGATTGCCAGGCGTTCAATGGTGGGTTCGCGAGAGATCATGCGGCATTCTAGGCCGCAAGGGATTCACTGCTCCCGCATGAGCCATTGCAGCAGCGCGGCGTCGTCCAGATCGGCCAGGCCGCCGGCACAGGCCGCAGCGAACACATCGCGGGTGGCCGCACCCAGCGGGCCGTCGAAACCGGCTTCATGGCCCGCCTGCACGGCCATGCGGGTGTCCTTGGCCAGCAGCGTCATGTGGGCGCGGGGGGCGTAGTCGCCCGCGATGGCGCGTCGCATGCGCTCGGTGCCGATCCAGCTCTGCCCGCTGGACTGCCCGATCACATCCAGCGTGCGGTCCAGGTCCAGGCCCATGCGCCGGGCCAGGGCCAGGACCTCGGCCGCCCCCACCAGGTTGATGCCGGCCGCCAGGTTGTTGACCAGCTTGGTGCGCGCGCCGTCGCCTGGCCGCTCGCTGATGCGAAACAGGCGCGAGGACAGGGTGTCCAGCAGCCTGTGGTGGCGCTCGAACACCTGGTTCTCGCAGGCCACCATCAGGCTCATGCTGCCATCGGCGGCCCGCGCCGGCCCGCCGGACATCGGGGCGTCGATGCAGAAGACCCCGTGTGGGCGCAGCGCCCGTGCGATGTCCTCCACGTCAGCCGGGGCGATCGTCGGGCACAGCAGCACGGTGTGCCCCAGCGGCACGGACTGCGCGAGCGCGCCGGCGCCGAACAACACGTCCCGGCTCTGCCCGGAGTCCACCACACAGACGATGGTGGCGCGGGCGGCACTGGCGGCTTCCGCGGCGCTGGCATGGGCCCGGGCGCCGGCACTGGCCAGGGCCGCCATCCTGTCGGTCATGATGTCGAAAACATGCACCGGCCAGCCCTGAGACAGCAGCCGCAGGGCCATGCCGCCACCCATGTTGCCGACGCCGACGATGGCCACGGGGTAGGGCGCCGTGGCGGCGCTCACAGGATTACCCCCGTGCGGCGCACTGCGGCGCGAGCGCACTGGGGGCGGCCCGGCGCTGCGCTCATGACTGCACCAGCCGCTTGGCCCTGGAGATCGACATGAGCATGCCCAGCGCCAGGCCCAGCGTGACCATGGCCGTGCCGCCGTAGCTGATGAAGGGCAGGGGCACCCCCACCACCGGCAGGATGCCGCTGACCATGCCCATGTTCACGAAGGAGTACGAGAAGAAGATCATGGCCAGAGCGCCGGCCAGCAGCCGCGAGAACACGGTGGGCGCCTCCAGGGCGATTGTCAGGGCCCGCAGAACCAGAAACAGCAAGGTGGCGATCAGCAGCAGGTTGCCGAGCAGGCCGAACTCCTCGCCGAAGGCGGCAAAGATGAAGTCGGTAGTGCGTTCGGGGATGAATTCCAGGTGGGTCTGCGTGCCCTGCATGAAACCCTTGCCCCACAGGCCCCCCGAGCCGATCGCGATCATGCCCTGGATGATGTGGAAACCCTTGCCCAGTGGGTCCTTGGCCGGGTCGAGCAGGGTGCAGATGCGCTGCTGCTGGTACTCGCGCAGCACCGACCAGCGCACACCCTCGGCGCACAGCTGCGGCTCGAACACCACCAGCAGCACGATGCCCGTCAGCGCCAGCAGCACCGGCGGCAGCACCAGGCGCCAGCTCAGGCCGGCAAAGAAGATCACCGCCAGGCCCGCGGCCAGCACCAGCAGCGAGGTACCCAGGTCGGGCTGCTTCATGATCAGGCCGACCGGCACGGCCAGCAACACGCCGGCTACCGCGAAATCCAGCGGGCGCATCTGGCCTTCACGCTTCTGGAACCACCACGCCAGCATCAGTGGCATGGCGATCTTGAGGATCTCGCTGGGCTGTATCACGATCCCCACATTGAGCCAGCGTGTCGCGCCCTTCTTGCTGATGCCGAACAGCGCGACTGCAATCAGCAGCGCCACGCCACCGGCATACAGGGGGATCGCCAGGGACATCAGCCGCTGCGGCGGCACCTGGGCCACGACGAACATGATGCCCGCCGCGATGAGCATGTTGCGGCCGTGGTCTTCGAAGCGCGTGCCGTGGTCGTAGCCCGAGGAATACATGGTGAGCAACCCGGCAGCGGCCAGCACCAGAACGACCACCGCCAGCGGGATGTCGAAACCCGTGAACCAGGGCAGCAAGCGTACGCGCAGGGAGGGTTTTTCGAAGACGACAGCCATGGACGGATTATCCCCGCACGGCGGTTTGCCCTGGCAATCCGGCGCACCGGAGGGGGCTGCGGGATTGCTGGGACAATCGGGGCCATGTTCTTATTGTTTGAAGAAGCCGGAAAGTTCATGGCCGGCCGGGTGTTGTCGGAAGCCGAGGCATCCGCCCAAATCGAGCTGGAGAGCGGCAAACGCGTCAAGGTCAAGTCCGCCAACATGCTGCTGCGTTTCGAGAAGCCGGCCCCGGCCCAGTTTGTCAGCGCCGCGCAGGCGGTCAGTCAGAGCATCGAGCTGGAACTGGCCTGGGAGTTCTCGCCGGAAGACGAATTCGGCTTTGCCGACCTGGCCCGCGACTACTTCAGCGCCGCCGCCACACTGGAGCAGCAGGCCGGCACCCTGTTCCGGCTCTACGAGTCGCCGCACTATTTCCGGCGCTCGGGCAAGGGGCGGTTTCGCAAGGCGCCGGCCGAAGTGATCGCCCAGGCACTGGCCGCGATCGAGAAAAAGAAGCAGGTGCAGCTGCAGATCGAGACC
>JBIKTP010000324.1:0-4198 GCA_044348035.1 Burkholderiaceae bacterium | reverse complement strand
TGACGCGCCGCCTGGTCGACGTGACACAGGACCTGGTGGTGACCGAGCAGGATTGCGGCACCCATGACGGTTCGCTGATGCGCGCCATCGTCGAGGGCGGTGAGGTGATCGAGTCCCTGCGCGACCGCGTGCTGGGCCGCACCGCCGCCGAAGACGTGCTGCACCCCGAGAACCGTTCCGTGCTGGCCAAGGCGGGCGAGATGCTCGACGAGGACATGATCGACGAACTCGAGCTGGCCGGCGTCGACGAGGTCAAGGTCCGCACCGCGCTGACCTGCGAAACCCGTTTCGGCATCTGCGCCAAGTGCTACGGCCGCGACCTGGGCCGTGGCGGCCTGATCAACGGCGGCGAAGCCGTCGGCGTGATCGCCGCGCAGTCCATCGGCGAACCCGGCACGCAGCTCACGATGCGTACCTTCCACATCGGTGGCGCGGCTTCGCGTGCGGCCATCGCCTCCAGCGTGGAAGCCAAGTCCAACGGCACGATCGGCTTCAACGCCACGATGCGCTACGTGACCAACAGCAAGGGCGAGCTGGTGGTGATCGCCCGCTCCGGCGAGATCATCATCCAGGATGAACACGGCCGCGAGCGCGAGCGCCACAAGGTGCCGTACGGCGCCGTGCTGACGGTCAAGATCGACCAGACCATCAAGGCCGGCACCATCCTGGCCAACTGGGACCCGCTGACCCGCCCCATCATCACCGAGTTCGCCGGCAAGGCGCATTTCGAGAACGTGGAAGAGGGCCTCACCGTGGCCAAGCAGCTCGACGAGGTCACCGGCCTGTCGACGCTGGTGGTCATCGACCCCAAGCGCCGCGGCTCTGCCAAGATCGTGCGCCCGCAGGTCAAGCTGATCGACCCGTCTGGCCATGAGGTGAAGATCCCCGGCACCGACCACTCGGTGACGATCGGCTTCCCGATCGGCGCGCTGATCCAGGTGCGCGACGGCCAGGACGTGGGCCCCGGCGAGGTGCTGGCCCGCATCCCGATCGAAGGCCAGAAGACGCGCGACATCACCGGCGGTCTGCCGCGGGTGGCCGAGCTGTTCGAAGCCCGCTCGCCCAAGGACAAGGGCGTTCTGGCCGAGATGACCGGCACCGTGTCCTTCGGCAAGGAGACCAAGGGCAAGATCCGGCTGCAGATCACCGACCCCGACGGCAAGGTCTGGGAAGAGCTCGTGCCCAAGGAAAAGAACATCCTGGTGCACGAGGGCCAGGTGGTCAACAAGGGCGAGTCCGTGGTGGACGGCCCGGCCGACCCGCAGGACATCCTGCGCCTGCTGGGCTCCGAGGAACTGGCGCGCTACATCGTCGACGAGGTGCAGGACGTCTACCGCCTGCAGGGCGTGAAGATCAACGACAAGCACATCGAGGTGATCGTGCGCCAGATGCTGCGCCGGGTGGTGGTCGACAACGTCGGCGACTCCAGCTACATCAGCGGTGAACAGGTCGAACGCTCGGAGATGCTCAACACCAACGACGCCCTGCGCGCCGACGGCAAGATCCCCGCGACCTACACCAACCTGCTGCTGGGCATCACCAAGGCGTCGCTGTCCACCGACAGCTTCATCAGCGCGGCGTCCTTCCAGGAAACCACGCGCGTGCTCACCGAGGCTGCCATCATGGGCAAGCGCGACGAGCTGCGTGGCCTGAAGGAAAACGTCATCGTCGGCCGCCTGATCCCGGCCGGCACCGGCATGGCCTACCACGAAGCCCGCAAGGTCCGCGAGAACATGGACGATGCCGAGCGCCGTGCCATTGCGGAAGCCGAGGCCGCCGAGTTGGCGGGCGAATCCGGCGAGGCCTCCACGGCCGACGCCGACACGGGAACCGTGGCCGAGTAAGCAGCCCGGACTGTGCCCCGCGACAGCGCCCCGCGCCCTGCACCTGCAGGGCCTGGGGCGTTTGTCTTGGTGCCGCCCCACCCGTGACGGACCGTTCGTGACCGATTCCATGCTCCCCTGGGGGGTCCTGGCCCTGGTGCTGTTCTGGGCCGTGGGCGCCTACAACCGGCTGGTCCGCCTGCGAGGGCAGGTGCTGGCCGCATTTCTGCCGGTGGATGCGCGGCTGTCGCAGTTCATCCTGCTGTTGCAGGAGCAGTCTCCGCTGGCGTTCGACCCTTTGCGCACCCAACCGCTGCGACTGTCGACCACCCTGTGGGCCGGGCTGCAGGGGGCGAGCACCCAGTTCGATGTGGCGCTGCGCGTGGTCCGCCGCCAGCCGCTCGACCCCGAGGCCGTCGCCGCACTGCGCACCGCCCAGGACACCCTGCAGGTCTGGTGGGAGCGGCTCGTGCAGGAATGCCGCGACCACCCCGACCAGACCCCCGCGTCCTGGCAACTGGCCTGGATGGACAACCGCCGCCAGGTGGCCGAGACCTCCGAGCTGTTCAACCAGGCCGTGCAGGCGCACAACCAGGCCATCGTCCAGTTTCCGGCCCTGGTGCTGGCGCGTTTGTTCAATTTCCGTCCGGCAGCTTGTCTATGAGCCCTGGTCAGCCCTCCCCGCCGGCGGCGGGCGCACCCGCCGCGCCCGCTTCGGTGCCTTTGTGGCGCCAGTTGCAGGCAGTGAGTGCGGTGCTGTCGGCCGTGCGTGCCGGCACTTCGGGAACCGCTGCACTGGCCCAGGTCGAGCCGGCGCTGGCGCCGGCCGTGCAGGCACTCACTTTCGCCGTATTGCGCTCGCTGGCTCGGGCCGAGCACCTGCGGCGCCAGCTGGTGTCGCGGCCGCCGCCACCGCAGGCCGATGCACTGCTGTGTGTGGTGCTGGCCCTGGGCTGGCGCGAGCAGGGCATGCCCTACACCGCCTTCACGCTGGTGAACCAGGCTGTCGAGGCTGCCAAGCGCCAGCCCGGTACCCGCGCGCAGGTGGGCTTCATCAATGCCTGCCTGCGCCGCTTCCTGCGTGAGCGCGAGGCGCTGGTGGCGCGTTGCGAGGCCGACCCGGTGGCGCGCTGGAACCACCCGGCCTGGTGGATCCAGCGCCTGCAGAACGACCACCCCGCCCACTGGCAGGCGATCCTGGAGGCCGACAACAGGCAAGCGCCCATGATCCTGCGCGTCAACACGCGCCGGGGTACCGTCGCCCAGTACCGGGCCCGCCTGCAGGCCGCCGGCATCGCGGCGCGCGCCCTGAGCGCCCAGGCGCTGCAGCTGGAGCGGGCGGTGCCCGTGCACCAGTTGCCGGGGTTCGGGGACGGCGACGTGTCCGTGCAGGATGCGGCGGCCCAGCGCGCCGCGCCGCTGCTGCTGGCCAGCCTGCCGGCGGGCGTGGCGCGGCCCTACATCCTGGATGCCTGTGCCGCTCCCGGCGGCAAGACGGCCCACCTGCTGGAGCAGTGCGACGCCGAGGTGCTGGCGCTGGACATCGATGCCCAGCGCTGCGAACGCATCCGCCAGACACTGGCCCGCCTGCACCTGGTCGCACAGGTGCTCGCCGGTGACGCCTCCCGGCCCGACAGCTGGTGGGACGGCCGCCAGTTCGACGCCATCCTGCTGGACGCGCCCTGCACCGCATCGGGCATCGTGCGCCGCCATCCTGACGTGGCCTGGCTGCGCCGCGCAACCGACGTGTCGCAGCTGGCGGGCATCCAGGCGCGCCTGCTGCAGGTGTTGTGGCCCCTGCTGAAACCCGGCGGTTCGCTGCTGTACTGCACCTGTTCGGTGTTCGCAGCAGAGGGCCGGGGCCAGATCGAAACGTTTCTTGCACACAACACCGATGCCGGCTTGCGGCCATCACCTGGCCATTTGCTGCCCCAATTGCCGGCAAACGGGGGGGGTGTCCCGGACAATCCGCAAGGTGATCACGACGGTTTCTTTTACGCACTGCTGGAAAAGCGTCCGCGCTAGTCTGCTGGCGCTGTGGCTGTGTGTACCCGTGCTCCTGCTGCTGGTGGCGACCGGCGCGCGCGCGCAGCCCGGTGCGGCCGAGTTCACACAGATGCGTCTGGAGCGCGATGCCGAGGGCATCTACGTGTTCGCCAGCCTGCGCCTGGACCTGCCAGCCGCCGTGGAAGAAGCCCTGGTCAAGGGCGTGCCCATGTTCTTCGTGGTCGAGGCAGAGGTCATGCGCCACCGCTGGTATTGGTCCGACAAGGTGGTGGCCAGCGTGCAGCGCCACTTGCGCCTGGCCTACCAGCCGCTCACGCGGCGTTGGCGCCTCAATGTGGCTTCGGGCGTGATCACCAACAGCAGCATGG
>JBIKTP010000323.1:0-4210 GCA_044348035.1 Burkholderiaceae bacterium | reverse complement strand
CTTGTCTGAACGGAGCGCGCGAAGCGCGCGCAGTGAGTTGCGCAATGGGCCGCAAGACCGAGCACCGCAGCGCAGTCGGCGCGTTCAGCGCACGACCGCACCACCGAAGCGCCGCACCCGGCCCCCACAGGCCTGGGGCGACGCGACGACAAACCATGCACCGGCCCGGCGCGGCACGAGCGCAGGCAAAGCCATGATCAGCTTCATCCTGCGCCGCCTGCTGCATGCGCTGCCCTTGCTGCTGGCGGTGGTGGTCCTCAACTTCCTGCTGATCGCCTTCACGCCAGGCGACCCGATCCTGCTGCTGGTGGGGGACTTCCCGGCGCCGCCAGAATATCTGGAGCAGATGCGCCGCGAATACGGGCTGGACCAGCCGGTGTGGGTGCAACTGTGGCGCTACCTGGCCAAGGTGGTGCAGGGCGACTTCGGCTTTTCGTTTGCGGCACAACAGCCGGTGGCCACCCTGATCGTCGAGCGGCTGGGCGTGACGCTGGAGCTCACGCTCACCGCTCTGGTCTTTGCCAGCGTCGGCGGCATGGTGCTGGGCGTGGCGGCGGCGCGCATGCGCGGGCGCTGGCCGGACACGGCGATCCAGACGGCCTCGTCGGCGGGGTACTCGATTCCGGATTTCTGGCTCGGGCAGCTGCTGATCCTCACCTTCGCCATCGGCCTGGGCTGGTTGCCCTCGCAGGGCAACAGCTCGGTGCGCGATGCCACCGAGGGGTTCGCCGGCTGGCTGGACCACATGCGCTACCTGATCCTGCCGGCCTTCGCGCTGTCGCTGCGCTACCTGGCGCTGATCACCCGCATCACGCGCGCGTCGATGCTCGAGGTGATGGGCTCCGACTACATCCTGGCGGCGCGCTCGCACGGCGCCAGCGAGTGGACGGTGGTGGTGGTGCATGGCCTGCGCAATGCGGCGGCGCCGGTGCTCACCGTGATCGGCTACAACGTCGGCTTCATCCTGGCCGGCTCGGCGCTGATCGAGGCGGTGTTTGCCTGGCCCGGCATCGGGCGGCTGCTGTTCGAATCGATCTCGCGGCGCGACTACCCGGTGATGCTGGCGATCCTGCTGATGGTGTCGGCCACCGTGGTCGTGGCCAACCTGGTCACCGACGTCGTGCACCGGCTCATCGACCCGCGGCTGGAACGCACATGAGCGCCTTCACCTCGCCCCCGATGGACACCGCGCAGGCCGGACCCCCGCCACCCGTGTATGCCAAGCCCGGGTTTCGCCAGCGCCTGCTGCAGCGCCTGGGCACCCGCATCGCGCTGGGCTGGCTGCTGCTGGTGCTGCTGCTGGCGCTTGCCGCGCCGCTGGTCACCGCCTACGACCCGCTGAGCGGCGGCGACAACGCACTGCAGCCGCCGCTGAGCGCCGGCCACTGGCTGGGTACCGATGATCTGGGCCGCGACATCTGGACGCGGGTGGTGTACGGCACGCGGGTCTCCCTGGCGGTGGGCATCATCAGCGCGTTCTTCGCGGTGCTGATCGGGGTGGTCGTGGGGGCGATCGCCGGCTACTACGGCGGCTGGGCCGATACGCTGCTGATGCGCATCGCCGAGTTCTTCCAGACCCTGCCGCGCTTCGTGGTGGCGCTGATCGTCATCGCGGTGTTCGGCGCCAGCCTGGCCAAGATGATCCTGGTCATCGCGCTGCTGTCCTGGCCGCAACTCGCGCGTGTGGTGCGGGCCACCGTCTCCAGCCTGCGCCAGTCGCAGTTCGTCGATGCGGCCCGCGTGGCCGGCATGGGGCACGGGGCCATCATCCTGCGCGAGATCCTGCCCAATGTGGCGGCACCGATCATCGTGATCGGCTCGCTGGACATCGCCAGCGCCATCCTGATCGAGGCCAGCCTGAGTTTCTTCGGTCTGGGCGAACCCAACCTCGTCTCCTGGGGCGGCATGCTCAACGACGCCCAGCAGTACCTGCGCAGTGCCTGGTGGATGTCGGCCTTCGCCGGCCTGGCGATCGCGCTGACGGTGTGGGCCTTCAACCTGCTCGGGGATGCGCTCAACGATGCCCTCAACCCGCGCGCGGGGCATACGCCATGAGCACAGCGCCGGGCCGCCCCAGGCAAGCGCGTACCGCAGCACGCAGTGCGAAGGAGTTTCTGTGAACAGCGGTGCAACAGCGGACGCGGCCGCGCCCCTGCTCGACGTGCGCCACCTGTGCGTGGACATCGCCCAGGGCCCGCGCCAGCTGCGCGTGGTCGAAGACGTCTCGCTGCAGGTGCAGCGCGGCGAGGCCGTGGGCCTGGTGGGCGAATCGGGCTCGGGCAAGTCGATGACGGCGTTCGCGCTGCTCAACCTGTTTCCCTCGCCGCTGGCCCGGGTGTCAGGCGGCGAGGTGCTGCTCGAAGGCTGCGACATCGCGCGCATGGACGCCGCGCAACTGCGCTCCGTGCGGGGGGCCCGGGTGGGCATGGTGTTCCAGGACCCGTCGAGTTTTCTGGACCCGCTCATGCCGGTGGGCCGCCAGATCGCCGAGGCGCTGGTGGCACACGGACAGGTCGAGGGCAGCCGCGCGCGCGTGCTGGAGCTGATCGACCTGATGGAGCTGCCCCAGGCCGCGCAGGTGGCGCTGAAGTACCCGCACGAACTCTCGGGCGGCATGCGCCAGCGCATCCTGATCGCCGCCGCGCTGGCCATGAAGCCGGCGCTGCTGATCGCCGACGAACCCACCACCGCGCTGGACGTGACGGTGCAGGCCGGCATCCTGAAGCTGCTGACCCGGTTGCGCAAGGAGCTGGACCTGGGACTGCTGCTCATCACCCACGACCTGGCAGTGATCGCTGAAACCTGCCAGCAGGTGCATGTGATGTACGCCGGGCAGATCGTCGAGAGCAATGCGATCGAGCCCCTGTTCGACCGGCCGGCGCACCCCTACACGCAGGGGCTGCTGCGCAGCGTGCTGAGCCCGCAGTCGCGCGCCCACGACCTGTTCTCGATCCCCGGCGGCGTGGCGATCGCGGGGCAGTGGCCTTCAGGCTGCCGCTTCCACCCGCGCTGCCCGATCATGCGCCCGGGGCTGTGCGACACCGCCGTGCCGGAGCTGGGCTCCAGCGGCCAGGGGGTGGACCGCTGCCATCTGTCGGGCGCGCCCGAAGCCATCCATGCCTGGGGCTGACAGCAGAATGACGGCCCTGCTCGAAGCCCGCGATGTCAGCCGCCTGTTCCCGGTGCGGGGCAGCGGCAGCCTGCTGCGCGCGCGCCGGATGCAGACCGCCGTGGACCAGGTCTCTATCGCCGTGCAGCCCGGCGAGGTTCTGGCGCTGGTGGGCGAAAGCGGCAGCGGCAAGACCACCCTCGGGCGCATGCTGCTCGGCCTGACCGCGCCCAGCAGCGGCCAGGTGTTGTACAAGGGCCAGGACATCGCCCAGGCCCAGCCCGGCGCGCTGCGTGATTTCCGCCAGGCGGTGCAGGTGGTGTTCCAGGACAGCGGCGGCTCGCTCAACCCGCGCCACACCGTGGCGCAGAGCATCGCGCTGCCGCTGCGCTACAATCGCGGGCTGGCCCCGGAGAAGGCCGGGCGCGAAGTGGATGCACTGCTCGAGCAGGTCCAACTGCCACCCCGGCATTTCCGCAACCGGCTGCCGCACGAGCTGTCGGGCGGGCAGCGCCAGCGTGTGGGCATCGCGCGCGCGCTGGCCTCGCAACCACAGGTGGTGATTGCCGACGAGCCGGTCTCGGCGCTGGATGTGTCGGTGCGGGCCCAGATCCTGCGGCTGATGTTCGACCTGCAGCAGACCCAGCGCCTGGCCTACCTGTTCATCACGCACGACCTGGGCGTGGTGCGCGCGTTTGCGCAGCGCGTGGCGGTGATGTACCAGGGCCGCATCGTCGAGCAGGGCACGGCCGACGCGGTGCTGGACGATCCGCAGCATGCATACACCCGCCGCCTGCTGGCCGCGACGCCGATCCCCGACCCGCGGCGCCAGCAGCTCGGCTGACACCCGCACACACCATGCACCACCACCCCGTCTGGATCGACACCGACATGGGCTTCGATGACCTGGCGGCGGTGCTGACCGTGGCGCAGGCGCCGGACTGGACGATTGCCGGCCTGTCCCTGGTGGCGGGTAATGCACCGCTGGACGTGGTGACGGACAACGCGCTGCGCGCAGCGGCCTTCTTCGGCTGGCAGATGCCGATCCACGGCGGCAGTTCCGCGCCACTGGCAGCACCCCTGGTGACCGCGCAGAACGTC
>JBIKTP010000322.1:0-4215 GCA_044348035.1 Burkholderiaceae bacterium | reverse complement strand
GGGCGCGTGGGCTGCCTTGCTGAAGATGTCCAGCACGTCGCCCACCCGGTAGCCCACCGGGTCGACGAGGTGATAGCACTTCTTCTCGATGCCAGGCTTGTGGCTGATCAGGTCGAGTGCGTCGACGACAAAATCCACCGGCACGATGTTGACCCTGCCGCCCTCCAGGCCGATCGACGGCATCCAGGGCGGCAGCAGCTGGCGCATGCGCTGGATGAGCTTGAAGAAGTAATAGGGGCCGTCGATCTTGTCCATCTCGCCGGTGGTGCTGTCACCCACCACCATGGCAGGGCGGTAGACCGACCAGGGCACCTTGCACTCCTTGCGCACGATCTTCTCGCTCTCGTGCTTGGTCATGAAATACGGGTGCTCGTAGTTCTCGGCCTCCTCGAACATGTCCTCGCGGAACACCCCCTCGTACAGGCCTGCGGCGGCGATCGAGCTGACATGGTGGAAATGCCCGGCATCGATGGCCCGGGCCAGCTCGACCGTGTTGCGGGTGCCCTCGATGTTCACCGCGATCTGGCTCTCTTCGTCGGCATCCAGGTCGTAGACGGCGGCCAGGTGGTAGAAGTGCTCCACCTTGCCCTTGAGCGCCTTGACGGCCTCGGCGGAGATGCCCAGCTTCTTGCTGGTGAGATCCCCGAACACGGGCTGCACACGGGCTGCGCTGGCACCCCAGAATTCACGCAAGGCGGGCACCTTGGATTCGCTTTCCTTGCGGATCAGGAAATGCACCACCGCGCCCTTGCGCTGGAGCAGCTTTTTGACGAGCCGCTTGCCAATGAACCCGGTTGCGCCGGTGACGAAGTACTGCATGTGGGGTCTCCCGTGATTCTGATTGAGGGGGTCGATGCGAAATCTGCCCGTCATTCTTGCCCAAATCGCGCACGGGCTGTTTCAGCACTAACCCGCGACCAGCCCGCGTGGCAGCCCGGATTTAGTGCCGCACCCCTACACCCGCGCGTCTGAGGTCCGTACAGTTGCCGCACCCAACGCGCCGGCCGGGACACCGCCCGGCGCGCCCCCAACCCAGCCAGAGGAATTTGCCATGGTCACCAAGCTGAAGAAGAAAACCCCACCCCCGACCGACGACACCCGGATGACAGGTTCCGTCAAGGATTCCGCGCAGCAGATCTGGCAGGCCGGTCTGGGCGCCTTCGCCAAGGCCCAGGCCGAAGGCACCCGCGCCTTCGAGGCCCTGGTCAAGGAGGGCACGACCCTGCAGCGCAAGACACAGGCCGCCGCCGAGGAGAAGATCACCGAGGCCACCAGCCGCATGTCGAACATGGCCACCGACATCTCGTCCAAGGCTTCCGGTCACTGGGACAAGCTCGAGAACATCTTCGAGGAGCGGGTGGCCAAGGCCCTCAACAAGCTCGGAGTGCCTTCGGCCAAGGACATCAGCGCGCTGATCGCACGCATCGACGAACTCAACCTGAGCGTGCAGAAACTCTCCGGCGCGGCAGCGCCCGCCAAGCCTGCGGCAACCCGCAAGCGCGCCACCGGCAAATCGCCTGCAGCAGCAGCGCCTGCCACCGCGCCCGCTGCGAAGGTCGCCACCAAACCTGCCGTGAAAGCCGCCGTCAAGCGCGCAGCACCCCGCAAGAGGACCTGAGTTGGGCGCCACTGCGCAGCCTGATGCAGCGCAGCAAACGTTGACACCCGCGCGGCCTACACTGTGAATCCATGAACCGCAGAAACTCCAAGACGCGTGCCCCACGCGTCGGGCTGGCCCTGGCGGGGGGTGGGCCGCTCGGTGCCATCTACGAGATCGGGGTGTTGTGCGCGCTGGAAGACTCCCTGGTCGGGCTCGAGCTCAGCCACCTGGACCATTACGTGGGCGTGTCCGCCGGCGGCTTCATCGCAGCAGGGCTGGCCAATGGCATGACCCCCCGCGGCTTGTCGGCCTCCTTCATCGAAAACGACAGCGCCGGCGGCGAGATCTTCGACCCTTCCTGGCTGATGGTGCCTGCCTACGACGAGTTTGCCCGCCGGGGCATCATGCTGCCGGGCCTCATGGTGAACGCGTTGTGGGGGCTGGCCATCGACCGCAAGCCGCTGACCCAGGTGCTCGAGCGGCTGGGCGCCAGCCTGCCGACCGGCGTGTTCTCGAACCAGCAGGTGCACGCCCGTCTGGCCGACCTGTTCGCCCGCAATGGGTTCACCAACGACTTCCGCCAGCTCAAGACGCGCCTGACGCTGGTGGCCACCAACCTGGATACCGGCGATTCAGCACCGTTTGGCGAACCCGGCTGGGACCATGTTCCGATCTCGCAGGCCGTCCAGGCCAGCGCGGCGCTGCCGGGGCTGTTCCCGCCGGTCGAGATCGACGACCAGTACTATGTCGACGGCGCCCTCAAGAAGACCCTGCACGCGTCCGTCGCCCTGGAGCACGGTGTCGACCTGATGCTGTGCCTGAACCCGCTGGTTCCCTTCGATGCCACGGTCCACCCCTCACCCCGGGTGATGCGGCGCGACCTGGCCACCGAGCTGCGCAAGATCCCGCGCATCGTGGACGGCGGCCTGCCCGCCGTGCTGAGCCAGACCTTCCGCTCCATGATCCATTCCCGCATGGAGCTGGGCATGAAGAACTATGAACGCGCCTACCCCGACACCGACATCATCCTGATCGAGCCCGACCACCGCGACCCCGAGCTCTACCTGGCCAACACCTTCGGTTATTCGCGGCGCAGGCACCTGGCAGAACACGCCTACCAGCAGACCCGCCAGATGCTGCGCTCGCGCAAGACACTGCTGGCGTCCAAGCTGGCGCGCCATGGCGTGCGGCTGAACCATGCAGCCCTGGACAACCCCAAGGCCCACCTGTGTGCGCCGCCGCGCGCGCGCACCGCCATCGGCCGGGCGATCACATCGCTGGAGGAGGTGATGGACGATCTGGGCCACTACACCCGCCACGCGTCCGCGCAAGGCCGCTGACGCCATGGCCAAGAAGGCGCCCCGGCGTACCGCCGAACGCATCCTGGAGGTGACGCTGGAGCTGTTCAACCGCTTCGGCGAACCGAACGTCTCCACCACGCTGATCTCGGCCGAACTCAACATCAGCCCGGGCAACCTGTATTACCACTACCCGGCCAAGGACGAGCTGATCAACTCCCTGTTCGACCGCTTCGAGCGCGCGCTCAACGAACTGCTGCACGCCGCCGACGATGTGCGCAACGTCGAGGACGCCTGGTTCTTCATGCACTCGCTGTTCGAACTGATCTGGCAATACCGGTTCCTGTACCGCGACCTGAACGACCTGCTGTCCAAGAACCGGCGGCTCGAGACCCACGTGCAGACCCTGCTCAAGAGCAAGACCCGCGCAATCCGCGCCATGTGCGACGGCATGGTCCGCTCCGGCGCCATGCGCATGGACACCCGCGATGCCGAAGCCACCGCCACCAGCATGGTGGTGGTGCTGACCTACTGGCTGAGCTTCGAATACGCGCGCGACCCGCGCCGCGCCCTGGAGCCGCAGAGCGCGCAGGCCGCCCTGCTGCGCGGCGCTCAGCATGTTCTCAACCTGCTGGTGCCCTATCTGGAAGAGGGCCAGCGCATGCACCTGCTGACATTGGTGGGAGCCTACGACCGGGCAGTCCAGTAAAGTCGCAGGGTGCGTCGGAACCGATTGCATGCCACACAGACCGGGCGCAGACCTGGCCAACAGAGGAGACCGCGATGGCCGGATGGACCGCATTCCCCTATGCAGGCCAGTACAGCTTTGACGCCGAAAGCGTGCGCCGGCAATGGTCGCGGCTGCATGGCGGCGACGCCGAGCCCCTGCCCTCCGATGACCGGCTGCTGGAAGCCTGGGCCCTGTTCCACAACGGCGAATTCCAGAAGGCGATGGATGCCGGCCTGCAACTGGGCCTGAGCGGCCTCACGCTGGCCCATAAATCGGCCTGCATCTACGCGACCTATCTGGAGCGCACGGAAAAGGCCCGCCTCGACCTGTACCGGGAAGTGGCGGACCGCGCCGAGGCCCATGTGGCCCAGGACCCGGACAACCCCAACGCGCACTACTGGCACGCCTATGCACTGGGGCGCTACAGCCAGGGCATCAGTGTGGCCAAGGCCCTGGCGCAAGGCCTGGGCGCACGGGTCAAGACCTCGCTGGAGCGCACGATCACCCTGCAGCCGCGCCACGCCGACGCCCATGTCGCACTGGGCGCCTTCCATGCCGAGGTGATCGACAAGGTCGGCTCGCTGATC
>JBIKTP010000320.1:0-4220 GCA_044348035.1 Burkholderiaceae bacterium | reverse complement strand
CCATATTCTCCACGGCCACGCGGTCCTGTTCCAGCACATGCCAGTGGCGCTGTTCCAGACGGTTCTTGTACAGGAAGCGCCAGGTGTCGCGCTGCCAGCCGGTCAGCTTGCGGCAGCGCCAGTGGAATACGCCCGCCACGTTGGCGGTGTTGGGCGTGTAGCTCCCGATGATGGTGAAGCTGCCGCCCGGGCCACCGGTCTTGGGGTAGGGGATCTCCAGGCGCATCAGGTGGATGCCGGTGTCGAGCCACTCCGTCCAGTCGAAATTGACATTTCGCTGGCCCTTCTTTTCGAAGAAGAAGCCGGTGTCGGTGTCGCGGATCTGGAACTCGGCGCTGATCTCGCCCTCGGCCATCGAGTGCGACTGCTTGTGCAGGAAGGCACCATGCATCGGGTCGATGACGTTGTCCACCACATAGCGGTAGTCGCAGCCCCACTCGGTGTAGCACAGGAACGAGGACCACTCGGGCGAGGTCAGCTGTTCCGGCAGGCGCAGCGGGGGCGGCGTGTCGATCTGCGGCGCCGCAGAGTTGAACAGGAACACCGCGCCATTGGACTCGGCCGCATGGAACATGCGCGCTGGCCGCGAGCCCTCGAGCTTGCAGCCGGGATTGCCGGGCACCCGCGTCACGGTACCGTCGCAGCGCACCTCGACGCCATGGTAGGGGCAGGCCAGGCGGTCCCCCAGGTTCACCCCCAGCGACAGCGGCGCGCCGCGGTGCGGGCAGTGGTCTTCCAGGGCATGGACCTGTCCGGCCTGGTCGCGCCAGAGCACGATCTTGTAGCCCAGACGGCGCAGCGAGATCGGGCTGTCCTGGATGAAACCGGAGGGGCAGACCGGGTACCAGAGGTCCTTCAGGCCCACGGCCAGCGCGGCATCGACCGGATCGGCCTGGAAATTGACAACGGAGGTGTTCATGGCGGGGGCTCCTTGGTGCGCTCGGTTCAGGCGCCCAGGCGGGCGATTTCGCGGCTGTAGTTCTCGGCCGTCCAGGGCTGGCCATTGGGGCCCGAGGGGCCGGACCGGTTCAGGTAGGCGACCAGGCCCTCGAGGTCGTGGATGTCCTGGGCGAAGGCGCGTTCGATCGCATCGCCCAGCAGGCTTTCATAGGCAGTGGGTGGCGCGGTGCGCGACTGGTGGGTTTCGTTGTACATGGCTGCGGTACGCATGGGGTGCTCCAGGGGAGGGGTGGTTGGAGAAAGACTCAGGTCTTGTCGGTCATGAAGCGGCCGCTTGGCGCGCCGGCATCCTTCTGGCGCCGGGTCGTGCCGTCGATGCCGCCCTTGATGGCCCATTCGGCAAACACCGTGGGGCCTGGCGTGAAGTCGCGCGCCTTCCAGTCGGCGGTCAGCTGGTCTTCGTCGGTGTAGTACTCGACCAGGGCACCCGCCGGGCTGGGGCAGTACCAGAAGATGGCCGACGAGATCGGGTGCCGGCCCGGGCCGATTTCGGTGTCCCAGCCGCAGCGGGACATGTGCATGCCGCCGCCGAACACCTCGTGCACGTCACGCACCGTGAAGGCCACATGGTTCAGTCCGCGCCTGGGCTGTGGCAACTGCAGCAGGAACAGGTCATGGTGCCCGCCCTCGGGCGCGCAGCGCAGGAAACAGCCGCGCTCGGGGTAGCGGTCGGAGACGGTGAACCCCAGCTTGCGCATGTAGAAGCTGGAGACCGCTGCAAGATCGGTGACGAAGAAGACGACATGCCCGACCTCGATCGGGGTGGCCCTGTCATAGGCCGGGCTGGGCTGGTTCACGCGCGGGCGCTCGTCCCAGGTGTTGGTCCGGGCGCAGGCCAGTTCCAGCGGGCGCTTGCGCGACACCTGCAGCCGGATCGCCAGGCCGTTGGGGTCGGTGCATCCGATGCGGGTGCCCTCGTCCAGGAAGCCTGGCTGGTCGTGCAGTTGTGCGCGGTAGTGCGCCAGGTCGGCCTCGGTCTCGACGCCCCAGACCACCTCGCGCACTGTCGGGTCCGGCTCCATGCCGGCGGGCAGGCCGGGCTTGTCCGACTGCGCGATGGTCACCTGGCAGCCATTGAGGGACTCGAACACCAGTTCCTGGGCGCCTTCGGACACCAGGGACAGGCCCCAGTCGGCAAAGAACTTGCGGCAGGTGGCCAGGTCGCTGGCCCCGAAAGTGATGGCATCGATGCCGGACACGCTCATGGAGTTTCCTTTGTGGGTGGCAGAACGAAAAACGGCTCAGCGCTTGACCTTGGACAGCGGATGGCCCGGCGGGTAGGTCGGGTTGGTGGGCTTCGGGGCGCCGACGATCACGCACATCAGGGCCTCCTCGTCACCGATGTTGACCACGCCGCGGTACACGCCGACCGGCCAGGAGATCAGGTCCCGGTCGCTGGCCTCCATCTCCCAGGTTTCCCCGTTGAGCTCGGCAATGAGTTTGACACGTCCGCGCAGGATGAAGAAGACCTCTTCGGCATCGGTGTGCAGATGCAGGGGCCCTTCGGCGCCGGCGGGCAGGATCATCGTGGAAAAGGTGAAATGCTCGGCCTGCACCGTGTTGCTGTCTTCGGCCACACCGGTGGCACCGGTGCCCACGTAACGCATCTGGGCACGGGCGAATTTGGGGTCGAAGTCAGCCTGGAACTTCAACGCGTCCCAGTCGTAACGGCGTGTGGCCCGCGTGGCCAGCCGGCTGCGCATCCATTGGTCGAGGTTCATGCCGGCCGGTGGCCCGAAGGTGGACGAAGGGGCGGTGGCGGTGGTGGTCATGCGGGGCTCCGCGCAGCCATAAGTAGTTTCATGTATAAAACAGCGTTTCTCATAGTAACCATAGAAGTTTATATGTTCGTGCGAAGCTTCGCTCAATACGGGTAAACCCTTGGTTCGATTGCGCTGTCTGACCAGGGTCAAGACCCGGCCTGCGGCCTACACTGCGACGATGAGCAGCACCCGCGTCATCCCGCCCGGCGTGAGCCCGCAAGCCGCGCGACTGCTGGAGCGCGCCTATGCCCTGGACAGCGACGAGAAGTCCCGCGCGCTGTACCGCGACTGGGCGGAAACCTATGACGACACCATGCTGCAGGGCCTGCAGTACCTGTCGCCGCAGACGGTGGCGCGCCTGCTGGCGGACCACCTGGCCGACCGGCAGGCCGAGGTGCTCGACATTGGTTGCGGCACCGGCCTGCTGGGCCAGGGTCTGGCCGGCCATGGATTCACCACCATCGACGGTCTGGACGTGTCGCCCGAGATGGTGCAGGTGGCGCAGCGGCGTGGCGTCTACCGAAACTTCATCGTGGCGGACCTGAACCAGCCGCTGGCGATCGCCGACGCCCGCTACGGCGGCATGAGCTGCTGCGGCACATTTACCCATGGCCACGTGGGCGCGGGATGCCTTGACGAGCTGTTCCGGGTGCTGCGGCCGGGCGCGCCGTTTGCCTTCACGGTGAAGCTCGAGGTGTTCGAGTCGCTGGGCTTTCGCGTCCGTCTGGCGGAACTGGTGCAGCTGGGGCGCATACGCCAGGTGCACTTCGTGCACGACCGCCATTACGCGACCTCGCAGCAGCCCGACGGCGTGTTCTGCGTCTATGCGCCCTGCTGAGCCGGCTCAGCCCTTCCCGAGCTGCTTCTTCAATTCGGCGCAATAGTCCTTGGGCGGCAGCGACGGGGTCCGCCAGACGGTGTCGGCGGTGGCATCCGCCCTGTCGGCCGGTTTGCCCGCCACGGCAAGCACCACCCGGGTGGTGAAGCGCGTGGGAAGATGCGTTGGCACGCCGATGTCGCGGCGAACATGCCCGCCGCCTGCCACCAGGATCGCTGTCTTGCCAGGCTGGTACACCGCCTGCAGGGTCTGGGCCATCGCGGCATCGCGCGCAATCTGGATGCGCGTCATCGGGGCGATCTGGCTCTCGGGCAACAGGGCACAGTGCCCGGCACGGATGCCCTCGCGCTGCTGCTCCAGCAGCGCGGGCGCCAGGTGCGCATCCAGCCCGGTGTTGCCCATCGCGGCGCGCATCGCTTCCCGGGGCAGGTTGGCACCGTGCACCGGCACGGCATGCCGCACCGCTGCCATCACGACCGGGCCGTAACGCTCCCACGGCCAGCCGGCCTGTTTCCATTGCAGGGCATCGCGCACCTGCGTTTCACTCGCGTCGGCCGGCAGTCCCAGGGTGGAGC
Organism: Burkholderiaceae bacterium; assembly: GCA_044348035.1. GTDB lineage: Bacteria > Pseudomonadota > Gammaproteobacteria > Burkholderiales > Burkholderiaceae_C > CAISIP01. The sequence continues at coordinate 84 of JBIKTP010000320.1, read as the reverse complement.
GGCCCTGGTCTGCCATTTCGAGCGCCAATGCGGACAGCTGGCCGCGACCCGCCAGGTCCAGCACGACAGCCCGTTGCAGCTGCT
>JBIKTP010000321.1:0-4220 GCA_044348035.1 Burkholderiaceae bacterium | reverse complement strand
GACGATGATGAACAGACGGTAATGGCCCATGCCCAGGGCCCCGTCGAAAAACTCGGTGCGGCCCTTGAGGTAGTCCGGCAACTGCACGATCTGCTGGGTCGAGCCGATGAAGTAGTCGGCGCTGGCAACCGCCATGAAGGTCAGCCCGATGGAGAACAGCACCTGGTCCAGGTGGGGCTTCGAATACATGCGCCGGTAGAGCGTGCCCTCCAGCAGGGCGCCGAGCAGCGCCGTCCCCACGAATGCGATCGGCAGGCACACCAGGAAGGGCACGCCCGCATGCTGCATCAGCAGCACCGTGATGTATCCACCCGCCATGGCAAAGGCGCCATGGGCCAGGTTGATGAAATTCATCAGGCCCATGGTCACCGCCAAGCCGACGGCAAGAATGAACAACAGCATGCCGTAGGCGATGCCGTCGAAAAGGATGGTCAGCACGGTATCGCGTCAGCCAGGCCGGCGGGTCATTTCCCCGTCTTTGCAGGGTCCTTGACGTCCTTGAGCACGTCGAACTCCGTGTTGTAGAGCTGGCCGTTCACACGCTCGACGCGCCGGATGTAGACGTTCTGGACAATGTCGCGTGTCTGGGCGTCGATATAGATGGGGCCGCGCGGGCTTTCGAAGATCTGGCCCTTCATGGCATTGACCAGCGCCTCGCCGGTACCGGTGCCCTTGGTGGTCTTGACGGCCTCGTAGATCACGCGCATGCCATCGTAGGCCGCGACGCCGAAGAAGTTGGGTCGCACGCCCTTGCTCTGCTTCATGAAGGCTTCGACGAACTTCTTGTTGGCCGGTGAATTGTGCGATGCCGAATACGGATGGGACGTCACCAGGCCCAATGCGACGTCGCCCATCTCGTTGAGGATTTCGTCGTCAGCGACACTGCCCTCTCCGATGAGCTTGATGCCGGCCTTGTCCAGGCCACGCTCCGCAAACTGCTTGAGCAGGGCGGTGCCGGCACCTGCAGGAACGAACACGAACAGCGCGTCGGGCTTGAGGTCGCGCACCCTCTGCAGGAAGGGCGCGTAGTCCGGATTGCGCAGGGGCACCCGCAGTTCGCCGAGCATCTGTCCCCCATTGAGCAGGAAGCGCTCGCGGAAGGTCTTCTCGGCATCGATGCCGGGGCCATAGTCGGTGACCAGGCTGACCACCTTCTTGATGCCGTTCTTGGGCGCCCACTCCGCCACGCCCAGGGTGACCTGCGGGATCGTCATGCTGGTGCGGATGATGTAGGGGGAGGCCTCGGTGATGATGGAAGTGGCGGCAGCCATGACCACCATCGGGGTCTTGGACTGCGTGGCGATCGGTGCTGTCGCCAGGGCCAGGGGCGTCAGGCCGAATCCGGCCAGCACATCCACCTTGTCGTTGACCACGAGTTCCTGCGCCAGACGCTTGGTGATGTCTGGAACGCCGGTGTCATCCTTCAGGATGATCTCGACCGGCCGGCCGGCCACCTTGTCGCCGAACTAGGCCATGTAGAGACGTACCCCGTTCTCGATCTGCCGGCCCGTGGATCCGAACGGGCCCGTCATCGGCAGCAACAGACCGATCTTGAGCGGCTTGCCCTGCTGCGCCATGGCCGCTCCGGTGGCCAGGCCCAAGGCGCTGGCCGCCATGCCCTGAATGAATGTCCGCTTTTGAATTGCCATGGTGTTCTGTCTCCTGATGGGTCTGTGGATGGATGGGAAAGGGAAGCTATCGGGCGGATCGCTGGCAACGAGCCACAGGCATCGGGGCGGGGCAGGCGCGCATGTCAGCCCCTGCGACGGATCAGTTGCACGCCAGGCAACCCCGAACCGGCATGGTTGCGCACGGCCAGGTGCAGGTTGCGCTGGGCGATGCGCGAATGCTCACGCATGAGCGCCTCGGCACGCGCCCCCTCGCGCCGCTCGATGGCCTCGACCACCTGCCAGTGCTGGTCCTGGGCCACCACCAGCATGTCCCGCGCCTGTGGGGAATCCGCCTGCTCGACCACGAATGCCGAGGGCGAGGCAAAAGGCAGGCTCATGACCCGATCGAGCTGGTGTGTGATGACATCGCTGCCGGCCATCTCGCGCAACAGCCCGTGAAAACGCTCGTTGAGAGAGACGTACTGCGAGAACGCGGTCTCGGACAGCGCCGACGACCGCAGGAAGGCGTCGATCTGCTCCAGACAGCGTCGGGCCTCGCCCATGACCACCGGCGGCGCGCCACGCTCGGCCGCCAGACGGGCCAGCAGGCCCTCGATGGTGCCGCGCAGCTCGATCGATTCGGAGATGTCGCGCTCGGAGAAGGTCCGCACCGCGTAGCCGCCATTGGGCAGCGCCTCCAGCAGACCCTCTTGCTCGAGACGCAACAAGGCCGCCCGGATCGGGGTGCGCGAGACGCCCAGTCGCTCGACGATGGCGAGTTCGGCAATCCGCATGCCGCCGGGCAATTCGCCGGAAAGAATCAGGTCGCGCAACTGCAACTGCGCTCGGACCTGGGCACTTTCAGAGCTCCCCGCAGGGACGACAGAAGCGATGACCCCCGTGCCCCCGGCCTCGGGGGGGTGGATCGCAGCCTCGGTGGTACTCATGCCCATGCGCTCCCTGGGCGCAGCGCACACACGAAACCCCGGTGCCGCAAGAAGACGGTGGCTCCAGGAATCAGTAAACGCAGTGGTTTTCGAACTTTCATGAATACCCATTGTATTCAACAAAGCGAAAACAATGCTCTGAATTACGCCTGGCGGCCTTCTTTTTCAGATTCCTGTATCCAGAAAGGGGGGCAATCGATCAGAAAACAACCCACTCACCAGGAAAAGCGCATGTCCGTTCGATCGCGCTAGGCCACGTTGCCGGCACTGATACCCCAGCGTTGCAAGGCCGCATCATCGGCAACCCGGGCATCGACCCAGCGCGCGCCTTCGGGTGTCTGTTCCTTTTTCCAGAAGGGCGCCTGCGTCTTGAGGTAGTCCATCAGAAACTCGCAGGCCTGAAAACTCTCGCCGCGGTGTGCAGATGTCACAGCCACCAGGACGATCTGCTCCAGGGGCTGCATCCGCCCCACCCGGTGGACCACCCGGGCCGCGAAGATGTCAAAGCGCCGCTGCGCCTCGTCGATCATCGATTCGATGGCCTTCTCGGTCATGCCCGGGTAGTGTTCCAGTTCGAGCGTGTGCACCGTGCTGCCATCGTTGCGGTCGCGCACGGTGCCGACAAAGCTGCACACTGCGCCCACACGGGCATCGCGGCCATGCAAGGCGGCAATCTCGGCCGACAGGTCGAAGTCTTCGATCTGGATGGATACGCGTGCAGATGCCATGGCGGTATTGTGTCATCGCCGCACGGTCCGCTCCCAGCGCGGCCGGCCCGCGATGGCCCGGTGGAACATCCGATCGGCGATCCGCATCAACCGCCAGTGACCGGCGGGAAGAATGCCACCTCGGCTCCGTCAACCAGCACAGCTGTTTCCTGGCACATCACCTGGTTCATCGCGATGCGCACGGAACGTCCGCGTGCCAGGCCAATCGCATGGCCAGCGCTCTGGGCCATGAGCTGGTCGCGCAGACCCGCCAGATCGGCTGCAGTCGTCTGCACGACTTCGTTTCCGGTGCCAATGGCCTCCCGGATCGACGCGAAATAACGCACGGTGACCTGCATGGCGGGCTCAGGCCACCAGATCCGACAGGGCCAGGAAACGCACCCTGTCGCCGGCCGCGATGGTGCAGCCTGGAGGGTTGTCCACCAGCCCATCACCCCACACCACCGATGTCAGGACGCCGGAACTCTGGTTGGGAAACAGGTCCAGGCCTCCGCGCGCGTTGCGCCGCACCCGCAGGAACTCGCGGCGCCGATCCGCCCGCGGCCACGCAAAGTCGGCCCGCATCTCCAGGGTCGGCACGGTGAGGTCCTGCGCGCCCTGCAAGGCCAGCAGGAAGGGGCGGACCAGAAGCAGAAAGGTGACAAAACTCGAGACCGGATTCCCGGGCAGGCCCATGAAATGCGCCGCGTCGATGCGGCCGTAGGCGAAGGGTTTGCCCGGCTTGATGGCAATCTGCCAGAGGTCGAGGCGACCGAGCTCCACCACGGCCGGTTTGACGTGATCCTCTTCGCCAACCGACACGCCGCCGGTGGTCAGTATCAGGTCGTGGTGCAGGGCCGCCGTCCTCAGGGCATCGATGGTCGCAGCACGCTGGTCGGGAACAATGCCCAGATCGCTCACCACGCAGCCCAGTCGCTGCAGCAGGCTGCGCAGGA
>JBIKTP010000319.1:0-4221 GCA_044348035.1 Burkholderiaceae bacterium | reverse complement strand
CGCGCCTGAGTGCCAGCATCCGCTGGGACAACCTGTGGCAGAAGCAGCACAGCATCGGGTTGACGCTGCAGACCGCGCCGGAGAAACCGGCCGAGAGCCTGGTGATCTCCGCCAACTACACGGTGCCTCTGGCTTCAGGCAGTTTCCTGTCGTTCTATGGTGTCAAGACGGACTCCGACGTGGCGGCTGTAGGCACGCTCAATGTGCTGGGCAAGGGCACCATCCTGGGCGCCCGCTTCATCAAGCCCCTGCCCGGGCGGGAGAGCTTCTTTCACACGCTGTCGGTGGGTGCGGACTACAAGGATTTCCAGCAGTCGGTGCAACTGCTCGGCAGCGGTGGCTTCAACACGCCGATCACCTACGCTCCGTTCACCCTGGGATGGGATGGCAGCTGGCTGGGCACGGCGCAGACCACCCGCCTGGGTGTGGCGTTCAACTTCCATGTGCGCGGCCTGGTGGGCGATGAGCAGGAGTTTGCCGACAAGCGGTTCAGGGGGCGGCCGGGTTACGCCTTCCTGCGTGGCACAGCATCGCACAGCCGCAGCTGGGACAGTGGCTGGGCCCTCGCGGTGCGCGGCAGCTGGCAGCTTGCCGGGCAGCCACTGATCTCCAACGAGCAGTTCGCGATCGGTGGCGTCGACACGGTACGCGGTTACCTGGAGTCGGCGGCGTCGGGGGACCGGGGCCTTGCGCTGAGCCTGGAGGCCACCACGCCCAACTACGCCAAACAGCTGGGTGCCGCACTGGACGATTTTCGACTGATCGCATTCGTGGACGGCGGTCGGGTGCAGGTGATCGACCCCATCACCGCGACCGACCGCTACACGCTGGCTGGCGCCGGCCTTGGCCTGCGGCTGAAGGCCTGGGGGGGGGTGTCGGCCGCGATGGACTGGGCGGTAGCGCTGAAGGAGATCAACAACACCCGCCGGCATGACAGCCGGGTGTATTTCAGGCTGGCCTACGAGTTTTGAGAGAGATCAGGGGAAACACATGAATCGCAAGCGGTATCGGCTGGTCTTTCGGGGCGCTGTTGGCATGTTGACGCCGGTGGCAGAGACGGCGCGCAGCCACGGCAAGACCGCTGGCGGTGCCTTGCTGGCAAGTGTGTTGCTGGCAGGTGCAGCCGCGCCCGGTGCGGTATGGGCGGAGCTGCCGGTGCCCAGCGCCGGTGGTGCGATTCCGGGGTTTGTGGGCCACGGGCAGGCCTCCTTCCAGGTCAACGGTGCACAGGCGTTTGTCAACCAGGTGGGCAACAAGGCGATCCTGAACTGGCAGAACTTCAATATCAGTGCCGGCCACAACCTGCAGTTCCGCCAGGTCGACAGCCTGGCCGCCAACAATCCGGTGGCAGGCGCCAGCTTCACTTCGCTCAACCGCATCTGGGACACCAACCCCAGCGTCATCGCTGGCAGCATTTCGCAGGCGGCCGGGCAGAAGGCCAACGTGATCATGGTCAACAGCAACGGGATCGCGTTCATGGGCGGCTCCCAGGTAAACCTGAACCAGTTCACCGCCTCCACGCTGAATCTTGCCGACCGCTTCGTTCTCGACTCGTTCCTGACCACCAACACCTTGACGCCGCAATTCGAGAAAGCGCTCGACGGCGCCGAAGGACGCGGATTCGTCAAGGTGCTGGAAGGTGCACGCATCACCGCCGGCAGCCAGGGGCGCGTCATGCTGATTGCGCCCACGGTGGTCAACCGTGGCGTGGTCGAGGCACCGGACGGCCAGGTCATCGCGGCGGCGGGCAACAAGGTCTATCTGCGCTCCGCGTCCGGACAGGACGCCAATGTGCGCGGTCTGCTGGTCGAAGTCGACAGTGCTGCCAGCCTGAACGACTTCGACACTGCCAATGGCAGTGTGGCCGATGGCATGCTCGACGGTCAGACCGTGGCGCTGGCGGATGCCGCGCTGGACAAACTCGGCCATGTCAGCAATACCGGCAGCTTGTCCGCTGCGCGCGGCAATGTGACGATGATCGGTTTTGCGGTGAACCAGCAGGGGATCGCACGTGCCACCACCTCGGTGCTGGCGAATGGGTCGGTGTACCTTCTGGCCAAGGACCGGGCCCAGAACAACTCCCAGTCGTCGCGTGGTGGCCGCGCCAGCCTGGGTGGCGCGAGCCTGACCGAAGTGCTGCCGGAGATCGGTGACGCCTCGGGTGCGGTCGACGGCAGTGCCGGTGCGCGGCTCGACACGCCGTCACGGGTATCGGTCGTGGGGCAGGACATCCGGATGGCCGGCGGCGCGCTGATCGATGCGCCGGCAGGAAACGTCTCTCTGGTTGCGCAGGACGACCCGGGCGCGGATTCTTCGAGCAATCCGTTCACCAATCCGGGCGCCAACCTGGTCTCGGGCACTGCCCGGGTGCATCTGGAAGGCGGCGCACGCATCAACGTTGCGGGGCTGGACAAGGTCCGGGTCTCTGCGGCGCGCAACAGTGTGGAAGTGGAACTTCGGGCCGACGAACTCAAGGACTCGCCGGCCAACCGCACCGGGCCGCTGTACCAGCAAAAGGTCTACGTCGACGTCAATCGCGCGCTGGCCAATGCCGGCGCAGGCAAGTCCACCCTGATTGCCAGGGACAGCCTGGAGAACTACCAGGGCCAGCAACAGCGCACCGTCGCCGAGCGTTCGACCACTGGCGGAACCGTGACCATCCAGTCGCAGGGCCTGACCGTGCTGCAGAGCGGCTCCTCGATCGACCTGTCCGGTGGCAGCGTGCAATACGACGCTGCGAAGGTGCGGACGAGCGTTGTCGTGTCGGGTGGCGTACAGACCGACCTGACCGACGCCCGCGCGGATATTCCCTACGACACTATCTCCACCCGGTTTGTGCTCGATTACGGGCGCTGGAACCGCAAAGAGGTGATCGACCTGGGGCAGAGTTTCCGCTTCGACCCCGGTTATGTGGACGGCAAGGACGCCGGTCAACTCAGCCTGATAGGGCTGCAGGGGACCGTGATGCAAGCCGACGTGTTGGGTCGCACGACTACCGGGGCACTGCAGCGCGAGGCCGGCTCCCAGCCACTGGGTGCCAGGCTGGTGATCGGCACTGGTGCTGTGGCGGGCGATTACAAGCTCAACCAGCGTATCGCGCTGGCTGCGTCCAGCACCATCCTGCCGGGCAGCTTCGGCTTCGGTGACACTTTGCCCGGTGGCTTTGCCGATACGCTGGAGCTCGACACGGGCCTGATCGGCAAGGACCGGGTGGCACGGCTGGAAATGTTCAGCAACAAGGCGGCCGAAGTGCGCGATGCAGTGCGCGCGCCCCAGGGCGGCAGCGTTGCGATGACCGCCAAGGGGGTCACGGTGCGTGCCGACATGCAGGCGCCGGCGGGATCCATCAGCCTGTCATCGCGCTCCAACCTGGTGGACCTGGACAACGCGCCACTGGACGTGGTGGTGTCCGACAGCGTGGCGCTGTCGGCGCGCGGCGCCTGGGCGAATGACCTGGCGGGAACCCCGGGTCAACCGGTGGATGCGGCGCTGGTCAACGCGGGAACGATAGCGCTCAGGGCACAGGAAGACCTGGTGCTGGGGCAAGGCACGCTGCTGAACGTCGACGGCGGCGCGCGTGTCAAGTCGGATGGAGCGCTCAGGAATGGCAACGGCGGCAGCCTGACGCTCGAGGCAGGACTGTCGATGGAACTCGCCGGCACCCTGCAGGGATATGGTCTCGGCAAAGGCGGCACCCTGGCGATCAGCGCCGACCGGGTGCGCATCGGGGGCGCGGCGGACGCCTCCTTGCTCCGTCTGGACCCGACACTGTTCGAAACGGGCGGTTTTGCGAACTTCACCATCTCCGGCCTGACCAGCCTGGACATCGCCAACGGCACCGTGCTGCGGCCCACCGTGATCAGCCGTGAACTGCTGCCTGGCTACACGCTGCAGCCAACAGGTGGAATCCTGGACGGCGTTTCTCGCCTGGTAACGCAGGATGACCGCCTGCGCCAGGTCGCGAACCTGAGCTTGACCTCTCCCGGCCCGGTCGATCCGACCCAGGGCAGGATCCGCCTGGGCGAGGGCGCGCAGATTCTGGCGGACACCAAGGCCACGGTCAGCTTCAGCGCCCGCAACCGGGTGGAACTGATGGGTGAAGTCCGAGCCCATGCTGGCAGCATCATGGCGCAGGTGAACCGTACCGAGAACGATGTCTTCGATGCAGCCGCTGCCGTGTGGTTGGGTGCCCAGGGAACACTGGACGTGTCGGGTACCAGC
>JBIKTP010000318.1:0-4222 GCA_044348035.1 Burkholderiaceae bacterium | reverse complement strand
CCGCAGCGCAGTCGGCGCGTTCAGCGCCCGACCGCCCCACCGAAGCGCCGCACCCGGCCCCCACAGGCCTGGGGCGACGCAACTGAAGACCGCACCCGGCCCCCACAGGCCTGGGGCGACGCGAGAGCAAATCAACACTCGATGACGTTGACCGCGAGCCCGCCACGGCTGGTCTCCTTGTACTTGGTCATCATGTCGCGGCCGGTGTCGCGCATGGTCTTGATGACCTTGTCGAGCGACACATAGTGCGTGCCGTCACCCCGCATCGCCATGCGCGCGGCGTTCAGGGCCTTGACGGAACCCATGGCGTTGCGCTCGATGCAGGGGATCTGCACGCGGCCGCCGACCGGGTCGCAGGTCAGGCCCAGGTTGTGCTCCATGCCGATCTCGGCGGCGTTCTCGACCTGCTCGGGCGTGCCGCCCATCACGGCGGCCAGGCCGCCGGCGGCCATGGAACAGGCCACGCCGACCTCGCCCTGGCAACCGACCTCGGCGCCGCTGATCGACGCGTTTTCCTTGTAGAGCAGGCCGATGGCGCCAGCGGTGAGCAGGAAGTCGCGGATGCCCTGGCGGTTGGCGCCGGGCACGAAACGGTCGTAGTAATGCATGACCGCCGGCACGATGCCCGCGGCGCCGTTGGTGGGGGCCGTCACCACGCGCCCGCCGGCGGCGTTTTCCTCGTTGACGGCCATGGCGTACAGGTTCACGTAGTCCAGCGTGGTGAGCTGGTCCTTCAGGGCCTGCTCGGGGCGGCTGCTCAGCATGCGCTGCATCTCTGCCGCACGGCGTTTCACCTTCATCATGCCGGGCAGGTGGCCCTCGGTGCGGCAGCCGCGCGCGACACAGGCCTGCATGGTGTCCCAGATAGCGTCCAGGCCGGCGTCGAGTTCGGCATCGGTGCGCCAGGCATGTTCGTTGCGGCGCATCACCTGCGCGATGGACAAGCCGGTGGCGCGCGTGATCTCCAGCAGGGCGTCACCGGTCGTGAAGGGGTGTTCGAGCACGGTGGGGTCGACCACCAGGCGGGGATGGTCGGCGGAGGCGTCGGCCTCCTCCTGCGAGACCACGAAACCGCCACCGACCGAGAAATAGCGACGCTCCTGCAGCACCGCGCCATCGGCGGCAAACGCCGTGAAGCGCACGCCGTTGGTGTGGAAGGGAAGCGTCTCGCGGCGCAGGAACAGCATGTCGGTGCGCTCCTTGAAGGTGACCGGATGCCGGCCCTCCACCAGCACATGGCCCTGGGCACGGATGCCTGCCAGCCGCGCGTCGATCGTGTCGGGGTCGATGGTGTCGGGCATCGCGCCCTCCAGGCCCAGCAGGATCGCGGTATCGGTGCCGTGGCCCTTGCCGGTCGCACCCAGCGAGCCGTACAGCCGGGCCTCGATGCGCGCGGTGCGCTCCAGCAGCTCGTGCTTGGCCAGGCGGCGCGCAAACATCGCTGCGGCCTTCATCGGGCCCACCGTGTGCGAGGACGAGGGGCCGATGCCGATCTTGAACAGGTCGAAGACGCTCAGTGCCATGGTGGCTGTCCTTCCGTTGGGGCGGTGGTCACGCTGGCACCGGGAAGCGGCGGCACAGCGCCACCACCTCTGCGGCCACGCGCTGTTCCACCGCCGCGTCGCCGAGGCTGTCGAGCACGTCGCATACCAGCGTGGCCACCTGCCGGCACTCGGCCACGCCGAAGCCGCGCGTGGTGATGGCCGGTGTGCCCACGCGGATGCCGCTGGTGACAAAGGGCGACTGCGGGTCATTGGGCACTGAATTCTTGTTCACCGTGATGTGGGCGCGGCCCAGCGCAGCATCGGCATCCTTGCCGGTCAGGCCCTTGGCGATCAGGCTCACCAGCATCAGGTGGTTGTCGGTGCCGCCGGACACGATGTCGTACCCGCGTGCGCCGAACACCGCGGCCATCGCGCGGGCGTTGTCGATCACCTGCTGCTGGTAGGCCTTGAACTCCGGCTGCAGGGCCTCCAGGAACGCCACCGCCTTGGCGGCGATCACATGCATCAGCGGGCCGCCCTGCGTGCCGGGGAAGACCATGGAGTTAAGCTTCTTCTCGATATCCGGGTTGGCGCGGCACAGGATCAGGCCGCCGCGCGGGCCGCGCAGTGTCTTGTGCGTGGTGGTGGTGACCACGTCGGCATGCGGTACGGGGTTGGGGTACAGGCCGGCGGCGACCAGGCCGGCCACATGCGCCATGTCGACGAACAACAGCGCGCCGACCTTGTCGCAGATCGCCCGGAACTGGGCGAAGTCCAGGTGCCGGCTGTAGGCCGAGAAACCGGCAATGACCATCTTCGGGCGCACCGCGAGGGCCTGCGCCTCCAGCGCCTCGTAATCGATCAGACCGGTGCTGGTGTCGATGCCGTACTGCTCGGCATGGTAGAGCTTGCCCGAGAAGCTGACCTTGGCGCCATGGGTCAGGTGGCCGCCGTGGGCCAGGCTCATGCCCAGGATCGTGTCGCCCGGCTGCAGCAGTGCCATGTACACCGCCGCATTCGCGCTGGAGCCGGAATGCGGCTGCACATTGGCCCAGGCCGCGCCGAACAGCTCCTTGGCGCGCTCGATGGCCAGTGTCTCGGCCACATCCACATGCTCGCAGCCGCCGTAGTAGCGCTTGCCGGGGTAGCCTTCCGCATACTTGTTGGTCAACACGCTGCCCTGGGCCTGCATCACCAGCACGCTGGTGTAGTTCTCGGACGCGATCAGCTCCAGATGGTCCTGCTGGCGCTGGGCTTCCGCGGCCATGGCGGCGGCGAGTTCGGGGTCGAAGGTGGCGAGGTTCACGAGGGGCTCCGGATGAGGGCAGCGAGGGGCGCGCTGGCAGGATTGTCAGAGTGCTGGGAGGGTCGGATGTCCGTCGAACGACATCCATGACCCCAAACGCGACAAGCACCCCGCTGCCCGCCCCGGTCAGGATCTGGTGCAGGTCCCGTGAATTCGGTACTTGTCGAGCGATTCGAATCTCGGGGATTGGCGCTCCAGCGTGTCTGCTACATGCTTTCAGGCTTACCACCTCTTGCCGACCCATTGGAAACGGTCGCAGTGTCGAATTGAGTGCCTGCAAAGCAGCGATACCGGGTACTGGCCAAGGGCCGGAAACGGGTTGCTCAGTTGCGTCGTTTGGCGGGCGGTGGGGCCATTCGCTGCGCGTTGCACGAGGGGCGCACCGCGAGGCGCAAGCGTTGCCCGGCTCGTGCATTGCTGCCGTCGTCGTCGTCTCAAAACCCGGTGCTGAGCGTATGAACGGCTCCAGGGTGGGGTGAGGTCGGCTAGGCGCGTGCAACGGGGCCAGAGAACGTATTTCGACCGCAACGGTCGACGCCTCGGAGCAGCAACATGGGATGCTCGGCCATGTTCATCTTGCCTCCGCGCTGCACAAACCGCTGGTTCGCCAGATCACGGTCGTAAAGCGATGTGGTCGGCATGAGTCGCATCGTCATGCCACGGCGTCTCTTGCCAGAGCAATTGGGCTCGGACCCGTGTATCAAGTACACATCGTGTAGAGACACTTGTCCTCGTTCCAATTCGATATCGACCGCTTGCGATTCGTCGAATTCCTCGCTGAGAAGTTCCTCGTTCAACGTCAGATCGGAACTTGGGTTGTGCCGATGCTTGGCGAGGCGTTTGTCACGGTGCGAGCCCTTGATGACGCGAAGGCAACCATTCTCCACCTTTGAATCATCGATGGCGATCCACACAGTGCATGTCGCCAGGGGTCGGATCGGCCAATACTCACCGTCCTGGTGCCACGGTGTCGCTTTGCCATTGTGGGCCGGCTTACCAAAGAGACTCATGTTCCAAAGCGCAATGTCAGGTCCAATGAGCTGCGCCGCCATGTCCAGGATTCCAGGCGTTTGGCAGTACTGTGCAAAACTCATATCTTCCCGCAGCAAGGCCGGACAGCTGTCACGCAATTCTGGCCGCGCCTCGATGAGGGCCGCCGTATGGTCGTCGATCGCCTGCAGGATGGCCTGCGGAACGCGAAAGTCGGGGACAACATACCCATTTTCGGCATAGTGGTCGATCTGTGCGCGGCTCAGCATGGGATTTTCCTTCTCCTAGAACACGACCCTCGGCAACGTCAGCGAATGATGATTCTCAGGCACATTTCTCCGCGCGTCCAGCGCGATCAGCCCCGAAGTTTGACTCGGGCTGGATCGATGCGGCGGATAGGCACGAACAGCTTTGAGCCACCACACGAGTTGACGAATGTATT
>JBIKTP010000317.1:0-4227 GCA_044348035.1 Burkholderiaceae bacterium | reverse complement strand
CTGCTGGAGCCAACCAACGAGCCCTATGCGATTGCCAAGATCGCTGGCATCAAGATGTGCCAGGCCTACAACGCGCAGTATGGGCGCCAGTACACCAGCGCGATGCCGACCAACCTGTACGGGCCCAACGACAACTACGACCTGGCCAACAGCCATGTGTTGCCGGCGCTCATCCGCAAGGCGCACGAGGCCCGGCTGCGCGGCGACACCGAATACACGGTGTGGGGCACCGGCACACCGCGGCGCGAGTTCCTGTATGTGGACGACCTGGCCGATGCCTGCGTGTTCCTGATGGAGCGCGGCTTTGATGGACCGCTGATCAACATCGGCACCGGCACCGACGTGACCATCCGCGAGCTGGCAGAGACGGTGATGCAGGTGGTGGGTTTCCCCGGGCGCATCGTGTACGACCACACCAAGCCCGACGGCACGCCGCGCAAGCTGATGGATTCGTCGCAGCTGTACGCCCTTGGCTGGCGTCCAGCGGTGGGGCTGGACGAGGGAGTGCGCAGGGCGTACGCGGATTTCCTGGCGCGCTGAGCGTCAGTGCGGGCCTGCCGCATCATGCTGCAGTACCCGCTGGGCAAATTGCAGGAAGTCACCCAGGTGCAGGGTGATCACATTCACCGTGACGGGCAACAGCAAGTTGCGATAGTCATGGACCGCAATATTGCGAAATGCCACCATCCGCTTGAGTGACTCGGCCAGTTCGGTATCGATCCACCCGGCCCGGGCGATCAGCTCAAAAACATCTCTGGCGCTTTGCGGCACACCCAGGCGGTCCCGGCGGATGAGGTGCTGGCCGATGTCCAGCGCTGCCTCACAGGCCCGCTGGACATTCAGCACCGCCGCGTCCTGGCGGGTGAAATTGGTGGCAAAGCTGGCGGGATCGGCGTTGTACTCCTCGCGTGCACGCGCCACACACCGCTCAATGGTCGCGGCCTTGTTGACGAGTACGTCGTCAACCATGGACTTTGCCCGACGTCTGGATGTCGGCCATCAAAGGGCCACGGGCAGCGTCCAGCGCGGTTTTCTCGCTGAGCACATAACACTCGAAAAGGCCTGCCTCCAGGCCCACTGACCACAAGCGCTTGCCGGTCATGAGCACCTGGTATTGCATGACGGTGGATGCCGCCCGCATGTCCAGCAGATCCACCGGGCAACCGGCGATGTCGGCGAGTTCGCCAGACAGCTCCCACAACAGCAGCGGGTCGGCATACCCCGCCACCAACACGGCCAGATCCAGGTCGCTGTCTGCGCTGGCGGAGCCTGCCACCTGGCTACCGAAGGCGTATATGGCAATCACCCCCGCACACCGCGCACGGATGGCGGCGACCAAGGGGCCATCGGGCCCGAGCAGGTTTTTGGGAAGCGGAAACATGGCCGGATTATGACCCTGCGCCGCAACCCGCCCTGCCGCAGATTCAGCGCTGGCGGCGACGCACCATGGTGCCGATCAGCCCCAGGCCGGCCAGCAACATTGCGTAGGTGCCAGGCTCCGGCACGGCGGTGACGCTCAGGCCAAAGGTGGCGCCTGATTCGACGGCCGAGAAGTCGATCATCCAGTTCGACGCACCGACCTCGCCCAGCGGGTTGCCGAAGCTCAGTGCGTACGGCTCGCCAGGCGAGAAGGACATCGCCACCTGGGTGGGAGTCACCACGGTGCCGGCCAGCGTGCCGAAGGTCGGGATCACACTGCCGCTGGGCGACTGGAACACCGCGCCGCCGGTCAGCCGCACGTTCAGGCCCTCGAAGTTGTAGCCGGTGAAGTTGTTGATCAGGGCGCTGAAGCTCATCGACGGTGCGGCTTCGTCGCGAAAGGTCACGAAGGCCAGCGTGACGCGGGTCATGGTGCCGAAGTCGATGTCGAACGACTGTGCGTCGCCGCTGCCATACGACACCACGGCATTGCCGGTGGCCGGCGCGGCGAAACGGGCGCCGACATATTCGACAGCATGCGCCGATGGCGCGGCAAGCACGCTGGCAAGGGCCAACGCGGCCGTGGAGAAAACGGAGGCAAGAGAAGCGTTTTGCATGGTGGAGGTATCTCAAAAATGGGAAAAGAGCCACCCGGCACGGCACTGGCCGCCACCGGGTGTTGAAGCGTCTACAGCGTGCCGCGGGCCCACGGCCCGCTGATGGCCAGCGTGACGCCGGTGTACAGGTTCACGAACAGCACGCGACCATCCGGGCTGAAGCAGGAGCCCGCCCACTCTGTGTTGCGCTGGTTGCCCGTGGGCGCAGTCGGCTTGCCCACGGCAGCCAGCTGGGCGGCAGTGAAGTTGTAGTTGTGCGCGGCAAACGCATACGACTTGCCGTCCGCACGCAGGGCCATCAGCCGCTGGGCCGGCACCGAGATGACTTCGCCCAGCGCATTGCGGCCGGTGCCGCTGCCGTCTTCGTTGAACAACACGCCACCGCGCGGGCTGACGCACAGGTTGTCGGGTGAGTTGCCGACGGTGATGTCGTTGCTGACAAAGATCGCCTTCAGGGTGTTGGTGGCGATGTCCAGCGCCCAGATGCGACCCGCGCGCAGCGGGCTGGATGTGACCTGCTTGTCGGTGAAGTACACGATGCCGTTGGCGACCCAGCAACCTTCGTTGGCGCCAAAAATGGCGGCGCCGTTGGCATAGGCTTGCCGGTAGGGGCCAGAGGCCGACACCGATGTACCCACGCCGGTGATGGCGATGCTGGCCCAGTCGAGATCCGGGTTGGGGATGTCCACCCACTCCACCGCGTATTCCTGGCACAGCGTGGGAGAACGCAGGTCTGCATTCATGACATCCACCACCTTCAGACCCTGCAACGTGCCGCCGGCATGCAGGGAGTTGAGGCCGCCCTCGATGTTGTTGGGCAAGAAGCGGTACAGCGTGTTGGCATTGCCCTGGTCTTCGGTCAGGTACCAGTAGCCGGTGTCGGGATCCAGCGCCGAGGCCTCGTGCGAGAAGCGGCCCATGTCGATGATCGGCTCCGGGTTGACGCTGTTGATGCTCGTGTCGGCCGGCACTTCGAAGATGTAGCCATGCTTGCGGCCAGATTCACTGACAGCGTTGCTGCGGATCTCTTCGTTCGACAGCCATGACTCCCAGGTCGTGCTGCCACCGGCGCAGGGCCGGAAAATCCCCCCCAGCGACGCGTAGCTTTGGATCCAGTTGCCATCGCGCCAAACCAGATTGGTATTGCCGCCGATCTGGTAGTTGGCGCCGGTCTTGGCCGTGTCGTACTTGGCCACCGAGTTCCGGCTGGCGCCAACGATCCGGGAGGCGTCGGTCGAGGTTGAGAGCTCGTGGTTGCGCACCAGCACGATCTCCAGGCTGCGGCCGACGCGGCGCGCACGCACCACGCCCATGCCGTCGTGGGCGCCCGGGGTGATCAGGCCGTCGGTCATCAGGTCACCGCGCCAGCCGTAGGACTTGTAGCTGAAGCCCGCCGGCAGCTGGATCAGCGGCAGGCCGGTGGTCAGGTCGTTGACCGGGGCCAGGGGGCCATAGGGGCTGGCAACCTGAACCGACGCGGCCGCAGCCACGCAGGCGTCGGTGCTGGCTTCAGCTGTGCGGCTGGCCAGGGCTGCGATGGGGCCGGCAAACGCGACTGCGATGGCCGAGGCGCCGCCTTTGAGCAGGCCGCGGCGCGAAGGGGATGGATCGTTGGGGTCTTGCAAGATGAAACTCCTGGTGGATCGGTGGGCGAGTGGAACTGCCGTAGAGTGTCTGGTGGGCAGGTGACAGGATCACGACATGTGGTGGTGCGGGCATGGTCCGTCTGGCGCACGGGCTACAAGCTGTCCGCAATACACAGGGGCGAAGCTGCGCCAGAACTGCGCCAAGGGGGTCTTCATGGTCGATACCTCGAACATCCTGCAGAGCATCCATGCATCGGTCAGCGGCTTGACGTTGGCCGAACTGCTCGGGCGAAACCCCGCCATCACCCGCCGAACTGCCCAGCGTGCCACCCGGCAGTTGCTGGACAGTGGGAACATTCATGCGACCGGGCAGGGTCGTGCGCGCAGGTACACGGCCGCCACGGCCACTTTCCCGGAAGGGCCTGCGCCAACGCGCGGCCAGGGATTCGCCAACGGGATACCCGTCTCCGCCGATAGCCACGACATCCTGGCCTATATCGACCAGCCCCTGCATCAACGCCGGCCCGTGGGCTACCAGCGGGCCTTTCTGGACAGCTACCCGCCCAACAACACCTGTTACCTCCCGGACAGCCTCCGGCGGCAGT
>JBIKTP010000316.1:0-4228 GCA_044348035.1 Burkholderiaceae bacterium | reverse complement strand
TGGCCCAGGGGTGTTTCCAGTGTCTGTTCGTCCAGCGCCTGCGACGAGTAGGTCGCGGCGACGGCCTGGCGCGACAGCTCCAGGTAACGCAGCGCGCGGTGGCCCAGGAAGTCCGAGAACGGCGCGCTGGCACCGGCCAGTGCGCGCACGGCCTGTACCGGCAGCAACAGGCAGAACACGTCTTCATGGGCCACGTAGGTGGCGGCAACCGGACGTTCGCCCATGACCGCCCCGACCGGGAAGATGTCCCCCGCGTCGTAATCGAAGCCGGCGGCCTGCGTGTCGCCGCCCACGCGCCCGGTGACATGCCCCTGCCGGATCAGGATCAGGTTGCGCGGCGCACCGTCGGCCGGCGACAGCACGGTTTCGCCCGGCGCGTAATAGGCCTGCTCGGCACCAGCCAGGAACTGGTCCACATGCACGGGCTGCATCTGGCCGAACGGCACATGACGCATCAATTCCGCGCGCAGGTTGCCCAGCAGGCTGGGCGACGGCTGGGTCGCGGGGGGTCTGACAGCAGTCGCCATGGCATGCTCCCACAGAGGATCAGACAAAGACTTCGAACAGGGCGGCGGCACCCATGCCGCCGTCGGCACACATCGACACCACCACATGGCGCGCGCGGCGGCGGCGCCCCTCCATCAGGATGTGGCCGGCCAGCCGTGCGCCGGTCATGCCGAACGGGTGCCCGATGGCAATCGCCCCGCCGTTGACATTGAACCGGTCAGGATCGATTTTCAGCGCATCCCGGCAATAAAGGCACTGGCTGGCGAACGCTTCGTTGACCTCCCACAAATCGATGTCACGCACGGACAGCTTGTGGCGCTGCAGCAGGCGTGGCACCGCGAACACCGGTCCGATGCCCATTTCATCCGGCTGGCAGCCTGCAACCGCCCAGCCCTTGAAGGCGCCCAGCGGCTGCAGGCCGCGGCGCCCGGCCTCGCGGGCCTCCATGAGGACCAGCGCCGCAGCACCGTCCGATGGCTGGCTCGCGTTGCCGGCGGTGACGCTGTGCCCGGGGCCGCGCACCGGCGCGAGTTGCGCCAGGCCGGCACGGGTGGTGCCCGGCTGATTGCCGCCGTCGTGGCTGACCGTGGTGTCGACCAACCGGGGCATCTGCGCGCCATCGTCCCTGACCTGCATGGCGGTGGTGACCGCAATGATCTCGTCGCGGAACAACTGGTCCGCCTGAGCCATCGCCAAGCGGCGTTGCGATTCCAGCGCGAAGTCGTCCTGCCGCTGCCGGCTGATCCCGTAGCGCTCGGCCACGGAATCGGCGGCTTCGACCATGGGCAACCAGCCTTGCGGTGCCAGCGCGGCGCGGAGACCCTCCCCTGTGCGGACATCGGTACCGGCCGGCAGGCTGATGGCGTCCACGCCGCCGCCCACGACGACGCTGGCACCTTCCCCGACGATGTGGTGGGCCGCCAGGGCGATCGCGTTGAGTCCGGAGGCGCAGGCGCGGTGGACGGTCACGCCTGCCGTGGTCACCGGCAGGCCTGCCTGCAGTGCGCCGGCGCGCGCCACGTTGCCACGGGCGGTGGTACAACCGGCGACGACATCCTCGATGTCGACGGCTTCCACGCCGGCGCGCAGTACGGCATGGCGGATGGCATGGCCCAGCAGGCTGTGGGCCGGTGTGTGGTTGAAACCGCCGCTGCCGGCCGGTGTCAGGCCGGTGCGGGCATAGGAAACGATGACAGCCTGTCGCATGGGGGAGGTGTCTCCTTTCAGGTCCTTATGCGAGTTCGACCAATAGGGTGCCGGCGGCCACCTGTGCGCCGGCGCTGACACAGACACGTTGCACCGTTGCCGCAGCAGGTGCGGGCATCGGATGCTCCATCTTCATGGCTTCCAGCACGACCAGAGGCTCGCCCTTGGCGACCGTCTGGCCTGGCGCGACCAGCACGGCCAGGACGCGGCCGGCCATGGCGGCCCGCACCAGCCCGCCGGCGGGGCCGGCTGCTGCGCCGGAGCCTTGCAGGGAATGGTCTTCCAGCAGGGTCTGGTGCCCTTCCTGTTGCAGGTAGAGCCGTCCGCTTGCGGTGGCCCACGCAAGGCGCGTGCGGCCTGCCCCTGTCTGCAGCGTCAGCCCGTCGGGGCTGCACGCCACCAGCGTGAGTTCTTCGACCCGATCCCCGATGCCCACCCGATACCGGTGGCCGCCCATCGCCCACAGGCTGGCCGCCTGCGGCGTGCCGTCGAGCGAGAAACGCAGCGGGACCGGCCAGGCCAGGGGCAGGGCCACATGGCAAGGGTCCTGACCCAGCTGCAAGGCCCGGCTGGCGTACAGCGCCAGCGCGGCCTGCGGTGCAGGCAGTGGCGCGGACGCCGCCAGCAGTTCGTCGCCATGGACCGCCAGAAACGCCGTGGTCGCCGCGCCGGCAACGAAGGCGGGATGGCGCAGACACGCTGCCAGAAAGGCCTGATTGGTCGGCAGCCCGAGCGCCACCGTGGCGCTCAGGGCATCGGCTAGCGCCGTCCGGGCGCCGGCACGGTCGGGCGCGTGGGCGACCAGTTTGGCCACCATCGAGTCGTAGTGCGGCGGGATATCGGCACCGGGCTCCAGGGCATGGTCGACCCTCACGTGTGGCGCGGGCTGCCACGCCAGCAGCGTTCCGCTGCCCGGCAGGAAGCCCTGTGCCGGGTCTTCGGCACACAGCCGCGCCTCGATGGCATGCCCGCCCGACTCGAAGCGTTCCAGGATGCGGTCTTGCGAGGTTTCCGGAAGCGGTTCCCCCTGCGCGACGCGCAGCTGCCATTCGACCAGGTCGTAGCCCGTCAGGGCTTCGGTAACCGGGTGCTCGACCTGCAGCCGGGTGTTCATTTCCATGAAATGGAACTGGCCGTGGGTGTCCAGCAGGCACTCGATCGTGCCCGCGCCACAGTAACCGATGGCCCGCACGGCGGCCACCGCCATCTCGCCCATGCGCCGGCGCAGACGTTGGCCCGCCGCACCGGCCAGCGCCGGGGAGGGCGCCTCCTCGATGAGCTTCTGGTGCCGGCGCTGCACCGAGCAGTCGCGCTCGCCCAGGTGCACCACATGGCCATGGGTGTCGCCGAACACCTGGATCTCGACATGCCGGGGCTCGCGGACGGCCCGCTCCAGCAGAAGGGTCGCGTCGCCGAACGCCGCCAGGGCTTCGGAGCGGGCGCTCGCCAGCGCCGCATCCAGCGTGTCGGGCGTGTGCACCAGGCGCATGCCCCGCCCGCCGCCACCGGCGCTGGCCTTGACCATCACCGGGTAACCGATCGCCGCCGCCTGCTGGCGCAGTGTGGCGTCGGACTGGTCGTCGCCGTCGTAGCCGTCGATGCACGGCACGCCGGCGACCTGCATCAGCTGCCGTGCGCGGGCCTTGTCGCCCATGGCGCGGATCGCGGCGGGTGACGGGCCGACCCACACCAGACCGGCGTCCTGGACCGCCTGTGCGAAGTCGGCGTTTTCGGCGAGAAAACCATAACCCGGGTGCACCGCCTGCGCGCCGCTGTCGCGTGCCGCCTGTACGATGGCGCTGATCGAGAGGTAGGAGTCGCGCGGCGCCGGGCCGCCGATGCGCACGGCCTGGTCGGCCTGGCGCGCATGCGGCGCATCGGCGTCGGCGTCGGAATAGACCGCCACCACCCGCAGTCCCAGCCGGCGGGCGGTGCGGGTGATCCGCAGCGCGATCTCGCCCCGGTTGGCGATCAGCAGGGACCGGAAAGGGCGGGCGGTGCGCATCGGTGCACTGTGGGGCGGCGCTTCGCTGCTCATGGCCGTGCCACCCCGAACTGCACCGGCCGCAGGCTGCGCCGCGCAGATGCATCACACAGGTTCAGGCACAGGCCGAGCACGGCGCGGGTGTCGCGCGGGTCTATCACGCCGTCGTCGAGCATCAGGGCCGAGGTGGCGATGGCGCTCTGCTGGGTGTCGAAGGTGGTGATGATCGCTTTCTCCTGGGCGGCCAGGGCCGCCTCGTCGAGCGGGAGGCCCTTGCGCAGCGCGCCCGCCTCGGCCACGATGCGCATGGTGGTGGCCGCCTGCTCGCCGCCCATCACTGCCGTGCGGGCGTTCGGCCAGGAGAACAGGAAGCGGGGCTCGAAGCCGCGTCCGCACATGCCGTAGTTGCCGGCGCCGAACGAGGCGCCACACATCACGGTGAGTTGCGGCACCGTCGCGTTCGCCACCGCCTGGATCATCTTGGACCCATGCTTGATCATGCCCCCGCGTTCGTAGGCCTGGCCCACCATG
>JBIKTP010000314.1:0-4230 GCA_044348035.1 Burkholderiaceae bacterium | reverse complement strand
GATGCTCGACGAGCGCGAGGCGCCGGTGGCCGAGCATGAGCGCCACCAGGCCTTCAACACGCAGCCCTTGCGCAAGCGCGCGGCGATCGTCGCGGCCGGCCCGCTGACCAACCTGCTGCTGGCCATTGTGCTGTACGCGATCGTCAACTGGAGCGGCATCGAGCAGCCGCGGGCCGTGTTGTCCAGCCCGGTGGCGGGTTCGATGGCGCAGCAGGCGGGGGTTGTCGGCGGTGAACTGGTGCTGCGTGCCGGCCTTGGCGGTGATACCCCGCAGGAGGTGGCCTCGTTCGACGATCTGCGCTGGATGCTGGCCCAGGGAGCCCTCAAGCAGCGTGACGTGCTGCTGGTACTTGGCTCGCCGCAGGGCGGGGCCGCCACCCGCGAACTCGTGCTGCCCCTGAGCCAGAATGACTCGCAGGATGTCGATGCGCAGTTGTTCCGCCGCATCGGCATCGTGGCGCCCCTGAGCCGACCGGTGCTTGGCGAGATCATGCCCGACGGTGCGGCCCAGGCTGCCGGTCTGCGCCAGGGCGATCTGGTGCTGCGCGTCGGCGCGACCGATATCCAGGACGGCCAACAACTGCGCGAACTGATCCGCGCCTCGGCGCGCACCGGCAGCAGCGTGGCCACTGCCTGGACCGTCGAGCGGGAGGGCCGTCGCATGGAGCTCATGGTCCGGCCCGAGCCGGTGGCGACGGGCGGGCAGTGGACGGGCAAGATCGGCGCGTTTGTCGGTGCACCTCCCGAACGGGTGACCGTGCAGTACGGTCCCCTCGACGGCCTGTGGGCCGGCGCGGTCAAGACCTGGGAGGTATCGGCGCTGACCGTGCGCATGCTTGGGAGCATGCTGGTCGGCGAAGCCTCGCTGAAGAACCTCAATGGCCCACTCACGATCGCCGATTACGCGGGCAAGTCGGCCAGCCTGGGTCTGGCGCCCTACCTCCTGTTTCTGGCGCTGATCAGCGTCAGTCTGGGGGTTCTCAATCTGCTGCCTTTGCCGGTCCTCGATGGCGGACACCTGATGTATTATCTTTGGGAGGCAGTGACCGGGAGCAGTGTGAGCGACGCCTGGATGGAGCGCCTGCAGCGCGGTGGCGTCGCCATCCTCCTCTTCATGATGAGCATTGCCCTGTACAACGACCTGGCCAGGATACTCGGCTGATTCCTCCCGGGGTCGGCCCGCCACCTACTCGACCGCTTCTGACAAGACAACATGCAATTCAAACGTATTCGCAGAGACCTGCTTTCTGTGGCCATGGCCCTGAGCATGGCAGCCGGTTCCGCATGGGCGGTCGACCCTTTCAAGGTGCGTGACATCCGGGTGGAAGGGCTGCAGCGGGTAGAGGCCGGGACCGTCTTTGCATCCCTGCCGGTGCGCGTGGGCGATACCTATGACGACGAGAAGGGCGCGGCCGCGATCCAGGCCCTGTTCGGCCTGGGCCTGTTCAAGGATGTGCGCATCGAGGTCAATGGCGACGTGCTGGTGGTGATCGTCGAGGAGCGGCCGACGGTCGCCAGCGTCGAGTTCAGTGGCAACAAGGAGTTCGACAAGGACGTCCTGCGCTCGGCGCTCCGGGATGCAGGCCTGACCGATGGCCGACCGTTCGACCGGGCCTTGCTCGACCGCGCCGAGCAGGAGATCAAGCGCCAGTACATCAACCGCGGCCTGTATGGCGCGGAGGTTGTCGCGACGGTCACCCCGATCGAGCGCAACCGCGTCAACGTGGCCTTCACCATCACGGAAGGCGCCCAGGCCAAGATCAAGGAGATCCGCATCGTCGGCAACAAGGCCTTCACCGAGTCGACACTGCGCGGGCTGTTCGACCTCGACACCGGTGGATGGCTGAGCTGGTACACCAAGTCCGACCAGTACGCCCGAGCCAAGCTGAATGCCGACCTCGAAACCCTGCGTTCCCATTACCTGACCCGCGGCTACCTGGAGTTCCGCATCGAATCGACGCAGGTGGTGATCTCGCCCGACAAGCAGGACATCAACATCGCCATCAACATCGTCGAAGGCGAGCGTTTCGTGGTGGCGGCGGTCAAGCTCGAGGGCAACTTCCTCGCCAAGGAGGACGAGTTCAAGCCGCTGGTGACCATCAAGCCGGGCGAGGCCTACAACGCCGACTCCGTGGTCCGGACGGTCAAGGCCTTCACGGACTTCTTCGGAACCTTCGGATATGCCTTCGCGCAGGTAGAGGCCAAGCCCGAAGTGGACCGCGTCAACAACCGGGTGACGCTGGTCTTGCAGGCCGAACCGTCCCGCCGGGCCTATGTGCGCCGTGTCAACGTGGCAGGGAACAACCGCACCCGAGATGAAGTCGTCCGCCGCGAATTCCGGCAGTTCGAGTCGGCCTGGTATGACTCCGACAAGATACGCCTCTCCCGCGACCGTGTGGACCGACTGGGTTTCTTCAGGGAGGTTTCCATCGACACCCAGGAGGTGCCGGGTTCCCCCGATCAGGTGGACCTGACGATCACCGTCGTCGAGAAGCCCACCGGAAATCTCACCCTGGGCGCCGGTTATTCCTCCGGAGAGGGTCTGGGTCTGTCCGGTGCCATCCGCCAGGAAAACGCGTTCGGGTCCGGCAATTCGCTGGGCGTCCAGCTCAACACCAGCAAGGTCAACCGCACGGTGGTGTTCAGCACCACCGACCCCTACTTCACGGTCGACGGCGTGTCCCGCTCCGTCGACGTCTACCACCGAAGCGTCAGCCCCTACACGGACACCGACAGCTACAAGCTGACCACCAGCGGAGCATCCCTGCGTTTCGGGGTGCCGTTCACAGAGTCCGACATCGTGTATTTCGGTGGCGGTCTGGAGCGCACACGGATCGTGCCCGGCACCAACCTGCCTGGGGCCTATGCCAACTATGCCAATCAGTTCGGCTTCTCCAGCAACTCCTTTCCCCTGACCGTCGGCTGGGCGCGCGATTCCCGCGACAGCGCGCTGGTGCCCAACAACGGTGTCTACCAGAAGCTGAATGCGGAATGGAGCATCGCCGGTGATGCGAAATACCTCACCACCAGCTACCAGTACCAGCAGTATTTCCCGCTCAACCGCCAGTTCACGCTGGCATTCAACGGCGATGTCGGTTTCGGCAAGGGCCTTGGCGGGCGTCCGTACCCGCTGTTCAAGAACTTCTATGGCGGTGGTCTGGGCTCGGTGCGCGGCTTCGAGCAGGGGAGCCTGGGTGCGATCGACGCCACGACCGGCGCCTCGCTGGGCGGCACCCGCAAGCTCAATGCGAACCTGGAACTGCTCGCGCCGTTCCCGGGCGCCGGCAACGACCGCACCCTGCGCGTGTTCACTTTCTTCGACATCGGCAACGTGTACGGCGCCGGACAACCGATCCGGCTCAGCCAGTTGCGGGCCGGCGCTGGTGTGGGCATCAGCTGGGTGTCGCCGGTGGGCCCGCTGCGCCTGGCGATTGCCCGCCCGGTGCGCAAGTTCGCTGGCGATAAAATCCAGTCCATTCAATTTCAGATCGGAACCTCTTTCTAATGAAGCCCCTCTTTCGTCATGGTTGTGCCCTGATCGCTCTGGTGGTTGCCAGTGTGGCCATGCAGGTCCAGGCCCAGGAATTCCGGGTCGGCTTTGTCAATACCGATCGCATCCTCAAGGAGTCCGCGGCAGCCAAGGCGGCCAGCGCCAAGCTCGAGCAGGAGTTCTCCAAGCGCGAGAAAGACCTGATCGACCAGGGAACCGCCCTCAAGGCGCTTGCCGACAAGCTGGAACGCGATTCCCCCACCCTGTCCGAATCGCAGCGTGCTGCGCGCCAGAAGCAGCTGGTCGACCAGGACCGCGACCTGCAGCGCAAGCGGCGCGAGGCCCAGGAAGACCTCAACGCCCGCAAGAACGAAGAGTTGCAGGCAGTTTTCGAGCGCGCCAACCGGGTGGTCCGCCAGATCGCCGAAACCGAGAAATACGACCTGGTGCTGCAGGAGCCGGTGGTCTACATCAACCCCAAACACGACATCACCGACAAGGTGATCAAGGCGCTCAACACCCCAGGCCGTTGACCATGACCCGGACGCTGCGGATGTGACTCTCTCGCTGGGCGCCATCGTCGATGCCCTGGGGGGGGAGTTGCATGGTGACCGCGCGCAGGCGATCGGCGCCCTGTCCACGCTGGCGCTGGCAGGCCCCGACGCACTGGCCTTTGTGGCGAATGTGCGTTATCGCCAGCAACTCGCTGCTTGCCGTGCCGCCTGCGTGATCGTCGGGCC
>JBIKTP010000315.1:0-4230 GCA_044348035.1 Burkholderiaceae bacterium | reverse complement strand
CGCGCCGCCTCCCGTGGTTGCAGGCGCAATTGCTCCAGCACTGATCGATGGCAACGCACGGCCGCTCTGAACTGCGCGTCGCACTGCGCCAGGCTCGTGCGCTGCGCGTCTAGCAAGGCGCGGCGGCGCTGGCGGGTTTCCTGCTCGGGCGTGGGCGGGACAACGGCCACCGCCGGTGCGCCTGGTCGCGCTGCACCATCCCCGACGGCCGGAGCGGGCCCGGGCTCGGGATCGCTGCGGGCGGGGACATACCGGATGCGTGCCAGGCCGAGCGCGCGGACCGCCTCGATCTGGCGCTCAGAGCTGATCTTGAAGCTGCCTTTGGGAAACGGATGGGACATCCACCCCAATTCCAGGTCCACATAGAGGCCCACCCGCAGTTGCTCGGGCAGGACGTAATCGTGGCCGGATTCAGTCATGGTCACGCGCTCTGGTTGTCTAGCCGATGCGGTACACGCCACCATGGCATGTGCCCGGTGAATAAGCATACTACCGGCGCGTAACGCATGCCATGCCAGCACGCCAAAGTGTGGTGTTTATGCCCAAGCTGCGCCGTGGAAAGCCGGGTCCATTCGCCCGGCGCCCACCGCGCATCAACCAAGGAGCAGGCCAGGCGGCATGTCCAAGGGCAGCAGGCGCGGGGCCTGCGTCAGCAGGCCTGCACCCTGCCAGCGTTGCCAGCCATACAGGGTGGCAAAGGTGAATCCGGGGGTTTGCGCGCCAGGGGCACCCACGCGCTCCGCGCCACGCCGGGCCGCGTCGATGCAGCCGGCGGGCAGCGTCAGGTGGTAGGGGTTGCGGGACACCTCGCCTGCATGCAGGCTCAGGGCCCCCACCAACTGCGCCAAATCCTGCGCCGACAGTTGCACCATCAGGCCTGGACTCGGCTGCGTATTCCAGTACTCCGTCAGCAGGACATGGGGCTGCACGCGGCCACCCACACTGCGTAGGGCGTCCATGACGAGCTGGTGCGTGCCGGTGTGGGCGGCATGGCCATCGTTGTCATGGGGACACAGCACGACCCGCGGCTGGAATCGCAGCAGGATGTCGACGATGCGCTGGACGGCATGCGCCCAGTGGCCGGGCTCGCGGGCCGGGGCCTGCGGGTTGATGCGCTCCAGGCCGGTGCGGTGCTCGCCGGATGCACTGAGAAGCTCGAATCCAAGGCGGGCACAACACTGCTCCAGTTCGCTCCAGCGCGCGGCCCGGCGCCCGACATTGCTGCCCAGCGTCACCGCGACATTGATGACGCGCCACCCATCCTGGCGGCGCAGACGCCAGGGCAGGCCGCCCGTGATGACCTCGTCATCCGGGTGGGGGGAAAACAGCAGGCAGACTGGCGCGTCCTGCGCCACTGCCGGCAGTGCGGGGGCCGTCTGCGGGACCGACGGCAAGGCGCGCCCGCGCTCGAGCAACTGCTCGAAGGCGGTCACGAACGGCAGGTAGTCGGGATGCTCCACGGCACCAGGTCCACCCGCATCAGCCCATGTGCAGGCCGCCGTTCACCGAGAAGTCGGCGCCTGTGGAGTAACCACCTTCGTTGGAGACCAGCCAGGCGATGATCGAGGCAATCTCGCTGGGCTCGCCCAGACGCTTGACGGGGATCGTGGCCACGATCTTGGCCAGAACTTCCTCGCGGATGGACTTGACCATGTCGGTGCCGATATAGCCCGGGCTGACCGTATTGACCGTCACACCCTTGGTGGCCAGTTCCTGGGCGAGCGCCATCGTGAAGCCGTGCATGCCGGCCTTGGCTGCGGAATAGTTGGTCTGGCCTGCCTGGCCCTTTTCGCCATTCACCGACGAAATGTTGACAATGCGGCCCCAGCCCTTCTCGACCATGTCGGCGACCACCTGCTTGGTCACGTTGAACATGGAATTGAGGTTGGTCTCGATCACGGCGTCCCAGTCTTCGCGCGTCATCTTGAGGAACATCCGGTCACGGGTAATGCCGGCATTGTTGACCAGCACATCGATCGCACCATGCTCGGCCTTGGATTTGGCAAAGGCCTCGACAGTGGAATCCCAGTCGCCGACATTGCCGACCGACGCGTGGAAGGTGTAGCCCATCGCGGCTTGCTCGGCGATCCACTTGACATGGTCGCGGGTCGGGCCGCAGCCGGCGATGACCGTGAAGCCCTCCTTGTGCAGACGCTGGCAGATGGCGGTTCCGATGCCGCCCATCCCGCCGGTGACATACGCTACTTTCTTGCTCATGGTGTGTTCCTCTTTGTTGGATGTGATTGCCAGATGAATTGCGCCTGACTAGCGCTCGATCGTCAGGGCAACTCCCATGCCACCGCCGATGCACAGGGATGCGATACCTTTGCGGGCATCGCACTTGCGCATTTCGTGCAGCAGGGTCACCAGTATGCGGCATCCGGACGCGCCGATCGGGTGTCCGATGGCGATGGCACCTCCGTTGACATTGACCCTGGAGGTGTCCCAGCCCATTTCGTTGTTGACGGCACAGGCCTGGGCGGCAAAGGCCTCGTTGATCTCCAGAAGGTCCAGGTCCTGTGCCTTCCAGCCGGCGCGCTGCAGTGCCTTGGTGGATGCCGGTACCGGACCCATGCCCATGTAGGCAGGATCCAGCGCGCTGGTGGCAAAACTGGCGATCCGGCCCAACGGCGCCAGCCCCAGGGCGGCCGCTCGGGAGGCCGACATCACCATCACCGCCGCAGCGCCGTCATTGATGCCCGACGCGTTGCCAGCCGTGACAACACCCGCCTTGTCGAACGCTGGCCGCAGGCCCGAGAGGGCCTCGGCGCTGGTCTTGCGGTTGATGTATTCGTCAGCCGCAAAAACGATGGGATCGCCCTTGCGCTGGGGAATGCTGACAGGGGCGATTTCATCCTTGAACCGGCCGGCATCCTGGGCTGCGCAAGCCTTCTGCTGGCTGGCGAGCGCCAGGGCATCCTGCATGTCACGGCTGATGCCGTACTTGCGCGCCACGTTCTCGGCCGTGATGCCCATGTGGTACTGGTTGTAGACGTCCCACAGGCCGTCGACGATCATGGAGTCGACCATTTTCCAGTCGCCCATGCGCTGGCCATCGCGCGAGCCCGTCAACACATGGGGCGATGCGCTCATGTTCTCCTGGCCACCGGCTATCACGATATCGCTGTCGCCGCAAGCAACGGCCTGGGCTGCCAGCATCACGGATTTGAGGCCTGAGCCGCAAACCGCATTGATCGTCATCGCCGGCGTGGACTGGGCCAGACCGCTCTTGATCACCGCCTGGCGCGCCGGGTTCTGGCCCGAGCCCGCTGCAAGCACCTGGCCCATGATGACTTCACCGATCTGGTCGGCGGCCAGGCCGCTGCGCCGGAGCACCTCGGCAATCACGACGGCGCCCAGTTCGGGCGCGGGTGTCTTGGCGAGCGAGCCGCCGAATTTGCCCACGGCAGTGCGTGCCGCCGCAACAATGACGATGTCTTCCATGGAAGTCTCCTGAGTTGAAATGGATGGGTGGCGCTCAGGCCTTGGCCTTGACGTAACGCCCCGGTGCGGCCTCGATGGCCTTGAACTTGCCCCGGCCGTAGGCCTTGGGCGCCGGTACCAGCTTGCCGCTGTGGCCCTTGATCCAGGCGGACCAGTCGGGCCACCAACTGCCGGGATGCTCCTGGGCACTGTTGATCCAGGCATCGACCGAGGCCGGAAACTTGTCGGACGGAGCGATCCAGTGGCTGCGCTTGTTCCTGGCCGGGTGGTTGATGACGCCGGCAATATGGCCGGACGCGCCCATCACGAAGCGCTTCTTGCCGGGCAGATGCTGCGTGGAGGCATAGGCGCCGCCGATGGGCACGATGTGGTCTTCGCGTGACCCGTAGATATAGACCGGCAGGTCGACCTTGCGGAAGTCGACCTTCTCGCCACAGACCGTGGTTTTTCCGGGCTTGACCAGGCGGTTCTCGAGGTAGGTGTTGCGCAGGTACCAGGCATAGAACGGCCCCGGCAGGTTGGTGCCATCGCTGTTCCAGTACAGCAGGTCGAAGGCTGGCGGGGTCTCCCCCTTGAGGTAGTTGCCCACCACGTAGTTCCAGTGGAGGTCGTTCGGGCGCAGGAACGAGAACGTGGCGTTGAGGTCGGAGCCCTTCATCAGGCCGCCCTTGCCCATCTCCATCTCGCGGTACTTCACGAAGGCCTCGTCGATGAACACATCCAGGATGCCGGTGTCGGTGAAATCGAGCAGCGTGGTCAGCAGGGTCGCACTGCGCACCGGCTTCT
>JBIKTP010000313.1:0-4231 GCA_044348035.1 Burkholderiaceae bacterium | reverse complement strand
GGCGTTCTGCCACTGCGACAGATCGAAGGTGGCCAGCGCCGCTGCGCCGCAGGCGGCATCCGAGCAGGCCGTGCTGAGGGCATTGGCCGAGCCAGAGGTCGCCAGCACATAACTCCCGGCAACCGCCGCCGCCTTGTTCGCCTCCATGCGCTCTGCCAGGTCAGCCGCCAGAAACACGGCCTGGGTACGGAACTGCCCACCCTGGTTGAGCTTCATCGAATAGGCCTGCAAGCCGGCGGTGCCGAGCAAGGCCAGCGAGATGATGGCCAGTGTGACCAGGATCTCGATCATGGAGAAGCCGGAAGACCCGCGCCGTGCGGAGATGGACAGGCGCCTGGGGAAGCGGGACACGAGGTTCATGGTTCAGGGCCACCTGACGTCATTTGGAAATGTGGCCGGTCGCCGCCACATTGGCAGTGCGGTTCGGCGCGCCCGACCAGGTACCGCCCAGGGTCAGGTCGGCGGCGCTGGCGGAGCTGTTCGGGAAGAAGCGGATCACCGCTGCCGACGAAGTGAGCGTGAGGCTTTCAGCGATTGGCGGGCGGACGATGACCGGATTGGGATCCATCGCAGCACTGCCAGCGCACTCGTTGACGACGATGCCTTCACGGCAGACCAGCCAGCCTTCACGCCAGTCGGTGCCGCCGGAACAGTTGGTCCCAGCGACGTTGGACGCGCACACCAGCATGCGCAGATTGCGCTTGACGGCTTCGCTGCGGGCCTGGTTCAGGTCGCTCATGACCAGGCCCAGCGCGCTCGACTGCCGGGTGTTGTTCAGGGTGTCGCGCAAGCCGGGGATGGCGATGGCGGCCAGAATCGCCCCAATTGTCACGACGATCATCAATTCGATGATGGTGACCCCGCGTTGCGCAATAAGTCGAGGGTTCATGTGCTCAGGCTACCGCAAGCCGGCCTCGCGGTCGCGCGGATTTCGACGAATGGTCGCTTTGACCCGCCGGGCGGCACCCCTGCGGGGTGGTCTGGCACCCAGAATTGCCGCCATGGATGCTCACCCATGCGCTGCGCCACCGAGCCCCCTGCGCCGGCGACTGCTGCTGGCGGGTTCGCTCGCCCTGGCAGGCGCTGATCCGCTGCGCGCCAACCCAAAACCGGCCCAGAACGCGGTCGAGAACATGCGTGCCCGCGTCGAGGCGGCTCGGCTGCTCTCAGTCCCCAAGCCTCCGCCGGGCGTGCGCGACATGCGCTGGCATGAGCTCTCGCCCCCGGGGTTCAACCCGGGCCGCTTCCTCGATGAACTGAACATCAAAGAGCTGGCCGACAGCGACCCGCGCGCCGTACAGGCCCTGGAAAGGATCCAGCGCGAATGGGACGACGCGCCATCGGTTGTCTTCGACAACGACCGCCCGGTGCGGCTCACAGGTTTCCCGATCCTGCTCGACCGTGGTCAGGGCCTGTCACGCGCCATCCTGCTGGTACCCTACTACGGTGCCTGCATCCATCGCCCGTCGCCTCCCGCCAACCAGATGGTGCTGGTGGTGTTGAAGAACCCCATGCCGCGCAACATGGACCACCTGCCGGTGTGGGTGCTCGGTCGCATCTATGCCGCCCGCACCGCCACCCAGTTCGGCAAGGTCGCCTACACCGTCACCGAAGGCACCTGGATCAAGTACCCCCACGAGAAGTACCCGATGCCCCAGTACGTCCCGCTGCGGTAAGACCGCCCCCACAGACTGCCTTGCACCCCTCGCCGTGAACCACGACCATGACCAGCGCTGCATGCGCGACGCCCTGCAGCTGGCCACCCGAGCCATCGGCCTGTGCGAACCCAACCCCCGCGTCGGCTGCGTCCTGACCCGCTCCGACGGCACGGTCATCGGCACCGGCCACACCCAGCAGGCCGGCGCGGCCCATGCCGAGATCATGGCCCTGCGCGACGCAGCCGCCCGGGGCCAGGACGCGCGCGGCGCGACAGCCTATGTCACGCTCGAACCCTGCGCCCACCAGGGCCGTACCGGCCCGTGCTGCGATGCCCTGGCAGCCGCCGGCATCACCCGGGTGGTGGCCGCCCTCACCGACCCCAACCCCCTGGTGGCCGGCCAGGGCTTCGAACGCCTGCGTGCCGCAGGGGCAAGTGTCGAGGTGGGCCTGCTCGCCGACGAGGCGCGCGAGATCAACCTCGGGTTCTTCAGCCGCATGCAGCGCAAGACCCCCTGGGTGCGCCTCAAGGTGGCGGCGTCCCTGGACGGCAAGACCGCGCTGGACAACGGCGCCAGCCAGTGGATCACCTCGGAGCCGGCGCGGGCCGACGGCCATGCCTGGCGCGCCCGGGCCGGCGCCCTCCTGACCGGCATCGGCACCGTGCGCGACGACAACCCGCGCCTGGACGTGCGCCTGGCGCCCTGCCCGCGCCAGCCACCGCTGGTGCTGGTGGACAGCCGACTGGAAACACCGCCGGACGCGCAGCTCTTTCTGCCCGGGCGGCCTGTCTGGATCTACGCTGCCCTGGCGGATGCCCCCCGCGCACAGGCGCTGACCGCGCGCGGCGCCGTCCTGCACCAGATGCCAGGCACCGGGCCGGGCACCGAGGGCAAGGTCGACCTGCGCGCCCTGATGGCCGATCTGGCGCGCCAGGGCGTCAACGAACTGCACGTCGAGGCCGGCCACAAGCTCAACGGCTCCCTGCTGCGCGAAGGCCTGGTCGACGAGCTGCTGGTGTACCTGGCGCCCCGGCTCATTGGCCAGGGCCGCGGCATGGCCGCCTTCGGGCCGCTGGAGCGACTGGCCGACGCCCTGCCGCTGCAATTCCTGTCCAGCACGATGGTGGGGCCCGACCTGCGCCTGATCGCCCGCATCCAGGGCCGTTCACGGCTTTAGTTTGCCCCCGGGGCCGGGCCGGGCCGCAATCTCGGCGAAAATACCGCGATGTTCACCGGAATCATCACCGGCGTCGGGCGCATCGTCGCCGTGGACGCCCTCGGCAGCTCATCCACCCACGGCAAGCGGCTGACCCTCGAAACCCCTCCTGCGTACCTGGACGATGTCGGCCTCGGCGACAGCATAGCCCTCAATGGAGCCTGCATGACCGTCACCCGCTTCGACCCGGTCGCGCGGCAGTTCAGTGTCGACATCTCGGCCGAGTCGCTGGCCTGCACCGCCGGCCTCGACCAGCCCGGCCCGGTCAACCTTGAAAAGGCACTGCGCGCGCACGACCGGCTGGGCGGCCATATCGTGTCCGGCCATGTCGACGGCGTCGGGACGGTGCGCAGCTTCGAGCAGGTCGGAGAAAGCTGGGAGCTGTGCCTGGGCATTCCCGCCACGCTGGCGCGTTACCTGGCCTTCAAGGGCTCGATCACGGTCAACGGCGTGAGCCTGACCGTCAACCGGGTCACCGACCATGCCGGTGGCTGCGATATCCGCATCAACCTGATTCCCCACACCATCGAGAACACCGCGCTCGGCCACCTGGCCGCCGGCCTGCGTGTCAACCTCGAGATCGACCTGATTGCACGGTATGTCGAGCGCATGCTCGGCGCACCCGCCCCCACCACCGGACAAGGACATTCATGAGTGCACTGGTACCCGCGGCGATCTCGCCCGTGGAAGACATCGTCGCCGACCTGCGCGCCGGGCGCATGGTCATCCTGATCGACGAGGAAGACCGCGAGAACGAAGGCGACCTGATCCTGGCTGCCGACCATGTGAGCGCCGCCGCGATCAACTTCATGGCGCGCTTCGGGCGCGGCCTGATCTGCCTGACGCTCACCCGCGCCACCTGCGAACGGCTGCAGCTGCCACCCATGGCCGCCCGCAATGGCGACAAGAAGGGCACGGCATTCACGGTGTCCATCGAGGCGGCCGAGGGTGTCACCACCGGCATCTCTGCGGCAGACCGGGCGCGCACCGTGCAGGCGGCCGTCGCAGCGCATGCGCGGCCGGATGACCTGGTGCAGCCCGGACACATCTTCCCGCTGCAGGCGGTCGATGGCGGCGTTCTGATGCGCGCCGGCCATACCGAGGCCGGTTGCGACCTGGCCGCCATGGCGGGCTGCTCGCCGGCCGCCGTGATCTGCGAGATCATGAAGGACGACGGCACCATGGCCCGCCTGCCCGACCTGCAGCTGTTCGCGGCCGAACACGGCCTGAAGATCGGCACCATCGCCAGCATGATCGAGCACCGCAGCCGGGTCGAGTCCCTGATCGAGCACCTGGGCACCCGCCCCCTGCAGACTGCCAGCGGCGAGTTCACCGCGCATGCCTTCCGTGACAAGCC
>JBIKTP010000312.1:0-4252 GCA_044348035.1 Burkholderiaceae bacterium | reverse complement strand
CAGAGCGAGCCCCAATCAGCTTCCGCCTGGGCACCCAGCCGCTCGCGCAGCACCAGACAGCGCGCGAGGGCGTTGAGAAACACTGCATTCGGCTCGCCCGCGCCCAGGGCCGTCAGAGCCAGGTCCAGCTGGCGGAACGAGAGCCCGCAGCGGCGCGACAGCCGCACCAGGCGCGCAATACGGAGCAACCCGGCCTGGTTCAGACCGTCCAGCCGCAGCCAGCGGGTGCGGCAGGTGGCTGGCTCATCGACCAGTGTCGACACCAAGGCGATGCTGCGCCGATCCCCGGCAGGTCGAGGCGGATTGACATAGTGCGTGTCAAGCAGGGCCAGCACATCGTCCATCTCGAGCTGACCGCGATCGAGCAGCAGGTCGAGCCGACCCGCCAGCAGGGCAACCCAGTCGCCTGCGGTAATGGGTGTGGTGCGATCGGCCGGGTCCGGCACCGGATCGGCCGCCGAGGCGCTGGCAGCAGCAAAGCCCCAGTGCAACCAGGGGGCGGCGAGCTGGACATCCGGCCCGGCGGGAGTCTGGGTCCAGGTCACCAGGTCGAAGTCGAGGCTGCCCAGGCCGAGGCGTTCCAGTGCAACGTCTCGCCGGGCCCGCCGTTCCGGGGCAGACCCTGGGGCGAAGCCCTCCAGCACTGCCGCCAGACTGGTTTGCTGGGCAGCGAGTCCAAGCCGAGCCTCCAGCAGGGGGCGTTCGAAGGGCAGCGACCAGGGATAGAAGGCCCCAGCCAATCGCTGGTAGGCCTGAGCATTGACGTATTGCGGGCTCAACAAGCGCTCGCTGGACGGGCCGCGAGTGTTGCGGCCGCGGCTTGCGATTTCCAGGGTGTTCGCGGCAGTGCGGCGGATGCGGTATGTCGCGAGCCGGTCTTCGACCCGCCAGGACGGCTCGGCGCCGACCAGGGGCTGGCCATCGGTGGCACCGTGCAGGGTCGCCTCGGGACCGATGGCAAAGGCGGCGTTGGCGCCTGTCAAACCCAGGGCCGCGTTCATCTGATTGCGCAGCGCCGTATTGATCACCGCACCCCCCGGAGCCTCTGGCAGCGGACCGGCAATGACTGCGGGGGCAAAAGCCGGCAGAGGAGCTACCGCGTCCTCCAACACCTCATTGACGAGATCGATGTAGGGCAGGACCGTATCGGTGTTCTCGCAGGTCAGCTCGATTTCGGCGAGGTCCGGCCGCCGCCCCGCGCGCAGCAGCACGTCGCGGGCATTGGTGCCGCTACGACTCGAGCGGCGGCGCAGGAACTCCAGCACATCCACCAGATAGGCGCCGGGACCGGTGATCGAGGCGCAGTGCCGACAGGCGCAGCCATCCTCGGCACCGAACAGCGTGGCCCAGTCCGGGAAGGCGGGCAGCTCGGTCGCACCGCCCGCGGGCATCACCGCGATTTGATTGGCTGGTTGTGCCGTCGCCTCCAGCAACAGCTCGGCAGCGCCAAGGGCGACAGCTCCCGCTTGGGCGTGGGCGGTCAGCGCCAGGGTGTGACTGCCGAAGGTCTCGCCGTAGCGGGTGGCGAAGGCCGCCGGGCCGCTCGCGGCGATGTCACGGGCCGAACCGATGCCGTCACGGACCAGTACCAGGGCGGGCTCGGTGCGGCGGGCGACGCGGGCGACGCGACTCAACGACGCCAGCGTCCGCATGGCCTGAGGGTCGGCAAGCAGAGGTGCGGAAGCATCGGGGTGCGCGCGCACCCAGGCGCCGACCTGGTTGGCGTTGAGATGAAAGCCTTCGGCACTGTCAAGAAACGCCGCGATCGCCGGCGCCCCCGGCAGTGTGCTTGCCGCGATGCGATGGCGGGCGTAGGCGGTCGGCGCCATCGCCTCAACGACCCGATCAAGCCCGCGGGCATAGCCGAGCCGAGCGGACTTGCGGGCGGCATCATCGGCTTCCTTGGCAAGACCTGGTGCGTCCACGTCCGCGTCCGTCAGGCGCGTCATCCAATCCTCGACGGTCCAGGCGGCAAGCGCGGTCAGGTCTTTGATTTCACCGCCGTCGTGCAGCTCCTGCAGCATGGCGACGGCTTTGGGCTGGGCGCCCACCAGGGCCGCGGCGCCGAGGGCGAAACGCAGACGCGGGGCCGACTCCTTCAGGGCGGGGTCGGTCTCCACTCCCCGCCACAGTGCATCCGCATCGTCGCCTCGATTCGCCGCGAGGTCGAAGAAACGGCGGGCGCCATCCTTCCCTACTACTGCCTCGGCGATCTGCCCGAGGGGGGTCTTGACCAGCGCGGCGACACCGGCCTCCTTCATCGCATTGCCGGCAAAGCCCAGGGCCGTTTTCAGTTGCTCTGCAGCCCGCGCCGTCACGGTGCCCCGCTCGACGGCCAGGGCCACCTGCTCGGCCAGCTGCGCCGCGGGTGCCTGGCCCAGGGGCACCAGGCCAAAGGGCACACCGAGACTGCCAAGACCGTAGGCCAGCTCCGCGCCGATCTGGCCGTCGCTGTCGCGCTCCAGACGCAGTGCCGCGGCGAGCAGCGCGATTTTCTCCACGGGGTGGCCGGTCTCACCGGCCAGCAGGCTCGCGTCTGGCTGCGATGCGGTCTCGGTCAAGTCGGCCGGGTCCAGACCGGCGGCCTCGGCGACGGCGAAAAGATCCCTCTGGACCCGCTCGAAGTCGCTGCTGCCGTCCAGTTCTTTCGCCTGGACGACCAGGTTCAGGTCCTCCACCCGCGGTGGCGCGTTGCGCACCAATGGCGAGTCGGCGAGCCGCTGCTTCCCGTGGAACAGGGCTACCCGCAGATTAAGCCGGCCTTCGTGCCGGGCCAGGGCTTCGTCGCGGTCATAGAGGATGCGATAGCGCCCGCCCGCTCCGGTCACGTCATCGCCCAGGGTTCCGCTGGCCGCACCCGGGCGAACCTGCTCCAGACGGACCGGATAGCCCTGGCGCCCGCGCCCTCGCCGATCCATGACCGTCCCGCTCACCCAGGCCAGCGATGGCTTGTTGGCCGGCAGATCAGAGGTCACGCGGATCAAGACCGCTGCATCCCGCGGCTGAAAGTTGCGCAGCACCCCGTCGTCCGCCGCCCTGTCCTCCAACTTGTGGGGCAGCGGGATTCCAGCGAGAAAGACGCGAAAATAGATGTCCGGCCCCCGCTCGCCTGGATGCTCGGAGAAGTCCGACACCCGGAAGCGGATGATCGCCAGACCCCGCTCGTCGGTGCTGGCGCTACCCAACGGATCGTCCGGGGACTTGGGGTCCTGGTCGAAGGCGGAGACACGGACTCCCGGCAATGGCTGGCCGGTGGCATCCATCACCAGCACTTGTACCCGATAGACCGCGTCTGAAGACATGTTTGGGTAGCGCCCCTACGAGGTGTGTAAACGCGCAGGTCCCATTGCCCTGCCCGCAGTTTGTATCCGCCGCAACAAATGGTTGCTGCCTTTGGAGATTACGAATCATCCCCAAGCGCACATCCTGAATCAGAATCGCAGAATCTTCATCTAGGTAGTTCAGAATTTGTAACGTCGTTTGCGTCGTTGTGCTGGCGACAGTTCTGGCGGCGCTGCTCACCTCCTGGAACTCTGCCAGCTACAGCAGAGCATCCCACTGCACGAGGCTGGCCATCGAAGCCTCGGATGATAAGCGACAGCGCCGCATTATTGGTAGGTAGAAATTAAAGTTTACTGAAAAGAAATCATGCGCTACACCCTGTCTCTGCGAGATGATTGTTGTGCTGCCGCCTGAAGCAATTCGCGCGTTTCGATGTGACTGGCAAGGGTGAGGGCCTGCGGCAGGAGCAACCAGCGATGGCGTCGATGCCTGTCCCTGCGGCGGCCGTGGCCGACGGCCTGCATGCCATAGATCCGCACGGTGATCAACGACCCCTTATCGCTATAGCTCACATCCCTCAGTTCGCCTGAGATGCGGGCCCACACACCGGTTTCCTCATGCACCTCACGCACGGCGGTTTCCATGGGATTTTCGGTTGATTCGATATGTCCCTTGGGTAGCACCCATTGCGATGGGTCGTCGTTGGCTTCCACCAGCAGGAAGCGGGTTCTGGGGCCATGGCCGCGCATCACTACCCCACCTGCATGGGTGGGGCTTCCCTGGGGCTGCGGGTTTGGTGCCGCGAAACTCAGCTGCCCTTGCCTGGCTACGAGGGTGAGCACCGACCAATAGGCCTGATTGGTGGCTTTCCAGCGCTGTTCCATGTAGCGCCAGAGGGCAAGGAGCAACAGCCCAGCGGTTCCGAACGCCAGCAGGGGCGAACCGGGGTGATGCCAGGGCCAGGTGATGA
>JBIKTP010000311.1:0-4276 GCA_044348035.1 Burkholderiaceae bacterium | reverse complement strand
CAACTGGCGCTCGACGACGATCTGGGTGGCGATGCCGGCATGGTCGGTGCCGGGAATCCATGCCGTGTTGTGGCCGCGCATGCGGTGGTAACGCGTCAGCGAGTCCATGATCGTCTGGTTGAACGCATGGCCCATGTGCAGGGTGCCGGTGACGTTGGGTGGCGGGAGCTGGATCGCGAACGAGGGCGCGGCGGCGTCCGGCAGGCCGGTGCCGCGGTGGCCCGCCACCGCGTAGTGACGGAGTTCCCATTCGGGGCCCCAGCGGGCCTCGATGGCGGCGGGTTCGAAGGACTTGGAGAGGCTGTCGAGGCCGGGTTGCTCAAGAGGGTCGGTCATGGACCGATTTTAGGGGGGACTCCGGTGCCCCCCTGCGGGGCAGCTTGCGGCCTTGCCAGGCTCATCCGGGCGGGGGGTCCAGCCCGGCTGCGCGCAGGCATTCCTGCAGCACCTGTGCGTCGCCGACCTGGTTGGCCAGCAGCAGGATCAGGCGGGCGTTGAAGAGTTCAGACTGATCGCGGCTCAGACCGGCGTGGGCGTCGAGCAGTTGTTCATAGAAGCTGTCAGGGTCCTGCAGGTTGGCGCTGGTTTTCATGCGGCGTCTCCCGTTCGCAGGCCGAGCGCGCGTTCGACGGCGCAGACAAGCGCGCCGTCGATCGCCTCTCCCGTGGCGGCCAGGTAGGCGTCCGGGCGGACCAGCGCCCAGGCGCGGCCGAAGACATGGCAGGCACCTTGCAGGTGGCCCATGGGGTCACGGACGGCTTCGACAGCCTGCGTGAGGCCGTCCGGCCCCAGGACCTGCACGCTGAACACCGGCGCGTGCCGCCCCAGACTGACCAGGCGCTGGGTCGCTGCCGGCGCGAGGTCGCCAAAGCACAGCAACAGGAAGCGGTCGTCGGCCCAGCGCAGCAGGTCGTTGACGCAACCAGCCGTGCCGTCGAGCCAGTGGAAGCCGACATTCTGTACCGACAGGCCGCCGGTCCTCTCACACACCCTGGACTGTGTATAGGCATTGGCGACCGCCATCCGGCCGGTGTTGACAAGCTGGCGGGCGAATGGATGGCGCCGTGCCAGCCCGATCACCGCGGTGCGAAATGTGCGCTCGATGCCGTCGGACGGCCGCAGGAAGCGCGTCGTGCGATCGGTGATCCGCACATTCTGCCGGGCCGCCTCCAGGCGTTCGTCGTCGTAGCTGTCCAGCAGTGCCGCAGGCGCCTGTCCGCGCAGCACCGCGGCGAGTTTCCAGGCCAGGTTGTCCGCATCGGCCACGCCGGTGTTGCCGCCGCGCGCACCAAAGGGGCTGACGACCTTGGCGGTATCGCCCATGAAGAACACGCTGCCAATGCGCAGGCGGTCCAGGCACTGGCTGCGGTAGGCGTAGGGCCCGACCCAGACTATCTCGCAATCGACACCGGGGCCGAATTGTCTTGCCAGCCGGGCGCGCACCTGGGCCTCGCTGCTGGCATGGGCCGGGTCGGTGTCGGGTGGCATCTGGTAGTCGATGCGCCACACGTCGTCTGCCATCAGGTGCTGCCACACCGCGCGGTTGTCATTGAAGGGCGCCTCGATCCAGGTATGGCGCTCCGTGGGCGGTGTGTGCTTGAAGCGGACATCGGCGATGCACCAGCGGTCGTCGCCACGGCGTGCCTGCATGCCAGCCTGGCACCAGCGATGGAAAGGCGTGTGGGAGCCGCTGGCGTCGATGACGTGGGTGGCCTCCAGGGTGTAGCGCCCCGCAGGCGTGTCCACTTCCAGCTTCGCATGGCCGGTGCGCTGGGTGAACCCCACGACGCGGGACAGCCAGCGGATGTCCACGCAGGGTCGTTCAGAGGCCAGCGCCTGAATGCGCTCCACCAGAAACCCCTCGACATAGAACTGCTGGATGTTGATGAAGGGCGGTTGCCCCGACAGCTGGAAGCTGCTCTGCTGGCGCAGGTCGAAGGAATAGATCTCGTCGATGCCTGCAAACGTGCGTCCGACGCTCCACTGGATGCCCTTGGCGGCAATGCGCTCGTAGATGCCCAGGCGCTGGAAGATTTCCAGGGATTTCTGCGTGTAGCAGATCCCGCGTGAAGCGGCGCCCTTGACGCCGACCGAGTCGTCCTCGTCCAGCAGCACGGCCCGGATGCCGCGCTGCGCCAGCGCACAGGCCAGTGTCAGCCCGGCGATGCCCGCGCCGACGATGGCCACCGGGTAGCGTGTGGTGGCGCTGCCAGTCAGCTCCGGTGGCGGCGTAAATGGGTACTGCGGCAGCGCGTACCCGCTGCCACGGGTGAATTCGTGGCCGTTGGTGAATGCCGAATCGCAGCAGGGCGCGGTGCCGCAGGCCATCGTCCGCTCCTGGCCTCAGGTGCCGGGGCCCTGCCGGGCTGCGAATTCCGGCCGGTCGTTGTGCCGTGGCTTGAGCTTCTCTGGCGCCTTGCCGTCGGCCCGGTCGATGCGCCATTGCTGCTTGCGGGCCGTCCATTCGTCCAGCCGGGCATGGGCCGTCCTGCTTTCGTCGAGCATCTGGAACTCGTCGGCAACCTGGGCTGAAAGTTCCAGGCGCACGCCATTGGGGTCGAAGAAGTAGATGCTCTTGAAAATATGGTGGTCCGTGATGCCGATCACATCGACACCGTGGGCCTGCAGGCGCGCCTTCATGGCATCCAGCTCACCCAGGTTGTTCACCCGGAACGCAACGTGGTTGACCCAGGACGGGGTGTTGGGCGAGGGCAGGGCGGCCTCGTCATCGCCAAGGTCGAAGAATGCGATGAACGAGCCGTCCTGCAGACGGAAAAAGAAGTGCGTGTAGGGGCAGTACTCGCCGGTGCTGGGCACGTAGTCGCTCTGGATGATGTGGTACATCGGCAGACCCAGGATGTCCTCATAGAAATGGCGCGTCTCCTCGGCGTCCCGCGCGCGGTAGGCGTAGTGATGCAGTTGCTGGATCGGGGGAGGCGCCGGAACGGCGGCACTGGCGCGTGGGGCGGTCGACATGGGGGTCTCCTGGTTCTGGGCCCGGCGGGGCGTGGGCTGCGCCGCTATCGTAATCCTGTACCGGTGGATTGCGAAGGTGACGTTGAGAATCGTTATCAATTGGCCCGTCTTCATAGCCAAATTGAATGCATGGCATTGAATGTGGCAATTGGACGGCGCGGCCCGACCCGGCTACTCTTCCAGGGTCCTGGTGCTGCAAAGGTGCCGGGCATCGTGTCCGATTCTTAACCCAAAGGAGATTTCCATGGCAGCACTCAAAGGCTCCAAGACGGAAGAAAACCTGAAGGCCGCCTTCGCAGGCGAGTCCCAGGCCAACCGCCGGTACCTGTATTTCGCGAACAAGGCCGACATCGAAGGCCAGAACGACGTGGCAGCGCTGTTCCGCTCCACAGCCGAAGGCGAGACCGGCCATGCCCACGGTCACCTGGAGTGGCTCGAGCAGTGCGGCGACCCGGCCACCGGCTTGCCGATCGGCTCCACCCGTGACAACCTGAAGGCATCTGTCGCCGGCGAAACCCATGAGTACACCGACATGTACCCTGGCATGGCCAAGACCGCCCGTGACGAAGGTCACGACGAGATCGCCGACTGGTTCGAGACGCTGGCCAAGGCCGAGCGCAGCCACGCCAACCGCTACGCCAAGGCGCTGGCCGAACTGGCCGATTGATGTCCTGACGGACTTCCCGCCGCGTGCCCGGTGTGCGCGGCGCCTTCCGGCTGCTTCGGCAGCCGGTTTGCCGAAGGGATCCTTGATTCCTTCGGCAAACCCCCCCAAATAAAACCACCACCCCACGAGGACGCCATGGCACGCGAAGGCAATCTGGAAGCCCCCACCCGGCACCCCATCGACTGGCAGAACCCCGAGTACTACAACGAAGAGGCGACCTTCAAGGAAATGGAGCGCATCTTCGACATCTGTCACGGGTGCCGGCGCTGCGTGAGCCTGTGCGGCTCCTTTCCCACGCTGTTCGACCTGGTCGACGAGAGCAAGACGATGGAGGTGGATGGCGTTGACAAGAAGGACTACTGGAAGGTGGTCGACCAGTGCTACCTGTGCGACCTGTGCTACCTGACCAAGTGCCCCTATGTGCCGCCCCACGAATGGAACCTGGACTTCCCGCACACCATGCTGCGCGCCAAGGCGATCAAGTTCCAGAAAGGGGAGGTCGGGTTCGGCGAGAAGCTGCTGGCGTCCACCGATGTGCACGGCCAGTTTGCCGGGATACCGATCGTGTCGCAGACGGTGAACGCGGTGAACAAGACCGAGATAGCCCGCAACGTCATGGAAAGCCAGCTCGGC
>JBIKTP010000310.1:0-4278 GCA_044348035.1 Burkholderiaceae bacterium | reverse complement strand
GCGCCACCAAGGCTTGGCGAACACAAGCAGGGTCTTGATCACCGCACCCAGCCGGTACTCAGAGAGCACGTTCTGCCAGACTTGCGTACTTCAGCCCTTCGCGCGCTCGGCCGGGAGCATTTTCAGGCCCATTCTTGCGGCGTCCTATGGCGTTTCAAAATCCTATTCCCGGCATGCGGCGAACTGTATCCAGCGCTGCGGCTACTCGCCATTCGGCCAGCTACAGAGCGCTGTGCGTAGTTCTACGCAGTGGGGGCAACCGCTGCCTCAACCTCGGCTTCGATACAGCCGGCCCGGCCCTGCACGAGTAGCGGGCGTGCAGCAGCGCAGGGCCGCGCCCTTGACGGGCGTCCGCTCTAGCTGCCGGCGCCGAATGCAAGCGCGAAAGCGGCGACAAGTGCGCGGCGGGAGAAAAGCGAAGTCATGCGGGGAATTCCTTGAAAGTGAAGGGGGTCAGGCCCGAGCCAGTTCCGCCGCCGCCTGCGTACAAGGCGCCAGCTTGCCCAGCAGCGCGTCAGCGATGTGCTGCGCGGTGTTCAGCGAATCGGTGAGGCCCAGGTGGCCGTGGCCGAAGGCCAGCCACAGCCCGCGATGCCCCTCGACGGGCCCGACCACAGGCACCGAATCCGGCATGCAGGGCCGATGGCCCATCCAGCTGCGAGTCGGCAGCTCGTCGAGGCCTTGGAAAGTCTCGCGGGCGATCCGGCCGAGCACGGCGGCGCGGCGTTCGTCGGGCGGGGCATGCAGCCCGCCGATCTCCACCGTGCCGCCGACACGCAGGCCATCCTCCATCGGCGTGACGAAGACCTTGCGATCGGCAAGCACCACCGTGCGCGACACCACGTCGGCGCCGCCGTCGAACTGCAGGTGATAGCCGCGCTGCGTTTCCAGCGCGATGCGAACGCCCAGCGGCGCGACCAGTTCGTGCGACCAGGCGCCGGCGGCGACGATGGCGTCGT
Organism: Burkholderiaceae bacterium; assembly: GCA_044348035.1. Lineage (GTDB taxonomy): Bacteria > Pseudomonadota > Gammaproteobacteria > Burkholderiales > Burkholderiaceae_C > CAISIP01. The sequence continues at coordinate 3,319 of JBIKTP010000310.1, read as the reverse complement.
CGAAGGAGGCGCCACCGACGGCGCCAGTGACGCCCAGCAGCCACTTCCCGTCAACGAACCGCAGGTCCGAAACCGGGGAGCGCAGGATGCGGCCGCCGGATGCGACATAGGCGCCCGCCATCGCCTGCACATAGCGGAAGGGATTGACGATCGTGGCGTGGTCCGCGAGATACATGCCGACCTGGTAGCGCATCGACACGCCGGGCTCCAGGGCCTCGATGCCACCGCGGTCGAGCTGGTGCGCCTTGAAGCCATACGCCTCGCGCATGCGCCAGCCGCCAGCGTCCTTGCCGAGCGCCTTAGCATCGGGGTACAGGTGCAGGTGCCCGCGCCGAAGGAACAGCTCCGGCACGCCGAGCTCGCGGGTCATGGCCTCATGGGCATCGAGCGCACCGGCATGGATGGAGGCAAGCTTGGCGGCCGAGGCCTCGACCGCCGCCGGCCGCGCGGCCGCCACGAAGCGCAACAGCCAGGGCAGAGCCCGCGGCAGATAGCGCAGTGGCAGGTAGAGTGGGCTCTCGTCGTCCAGCAGCATCCCAGGCACGGAAGCCAGCACCCCTGGCATGGCGACCGGCGCAACCGATGCCGGACTGATGGCGCCCGAGTTGCCGAAGCTGCAGCCGCGGCCCGGCTCGTCGCGGTCGACCAGGGTCACGTCGGCGCCACGTTTGCTCAGCGCCAGCGCGATGCTGGTGCCGACGATGCCGGCGCCGATCACTGCAACACGCGGCGCGCGTGTGGCCCCTGAAGCGCCCATTTCAGCGAGCCTTCGGCCGCTTATCGGACACCACCTTGCCGTCCTTGAAGACGAGCTGCAGCCGGCGCACGTTGTTGATGTCCACCAGCGGATCGCCGCCCACCACGATCAGGTCGGCGATCTTGCCCACCTCCACCGTCCCCAGGTCAGCGCCTACACCGCAAATCTCGGCACCGCGCTTCGTTGCGGCGACCAGCGCCTGCCACGGCGTTGCGCCATCGCGCACCCACAGGCCCAGCTCCAGCAGCGCCGCGTCCTTGAGCGGACGGATGTCGGACCCCAGTGCCATCTTCACTCCCGCTTTCAATGCTTTGAGAAAGCCATGCTGATGCACGTCCTGCGCCGCGTCCGCGCGGCAGCAAAGCGCCTGCGCGAGATTGCGATTCTTGACCCAGCGCTTTTCCCATTTGTTGGTTGCCTGGCCCGGCGTGAGGTGGCTGATCGACAGCGTCGGCACATACCAAGTGCCGTGCTTGAGGAACAGCTCGATGCACTCGTCATCCAGGATGTACCCGTGCTCGATGCTGTGCGCGCCCAGCGTGATCGCGGCCTTGACCGACTGAGGATTGGTCGCGTGCGCCATCACCTTGAACTCGCGCAGCTTGCAGATGTCGAATGCAGCCTTGAGCTCGTCGTCCAGCAGGAACGAATGGTGGTGCAGGTCCCAGTCCGGACCCATGATGCCCCCAGAAAGATTCATCTTGATGTGGTCGACACCATTCTTGATCTGCTCGCGGATGGCCTTGACCCAGCCGTAGGGGCCATCCACTTCCAGCGCGTGGCCGGAGGTGAGAAAGTGGCCGCCTGTTGTCGTGAGAAAGTGTCCGGCAGCAAACAGATGCGGCCCGACAAACTGCTTCGAAGCGAACGCGCGCTTCCACGCCACGTCCATATAGTGGTGCGAACCCGCGCAGCGCAATCCGACGATGCCTGAATCGAAGAGTGCGGACTGCAGCCGGTTGCCGAACAGCGTCACTTGGTCCGCAATCGCCATGTCGGCCACAGATGCGAAATAGTCGGGATGGATGTGCGCGTCCCACAGGCCGGGCAGTAGATAGGCGCCCTTAAGGTCGATGGTTTCGGCGTCGTCGACGGGCGGCGCACTTCTCGCGCGAAAGATATCCTTGATACGCCCGTGTTCAATGAGTACCGCGCAGTCGGGCTGCGCAGTGGGCGTGACGCAATCGATCAGCGTCCCATGCATCAGAAGTGTTCTCATCAGGCGACGACGCTCACCGTGGCAGGACTTCGAGGGTCACCCTTGATACCGGCTTCTGGCACACCGTCCGGCACCTGACCGGCGAGAAAGGCATTGTCGCCATGGACGACCGCTTCCGCCAATCGAAGACTGGCGCCGATGCTTTGCAGGGAAGATGTAGCCACGGCGGGGCTCCTACTCCGCAGTGGCGCCGGACACTTCGACCAGGCTACGCCACGAGGCGACCTCGCGGTTCATGAAGGTCCTCATGCCGTCATATGGAAGGGGCAGGGGCAGCATGGATTGCTCCTCAAATGTCTTTTTGAGCTTGGGGCTCTGGAGCGCCTTCCCGATTTCCACGTTCAGTCGGCGCGTGATTTCCGGAGGGGTGCCGGCGGGGGCGTAGATCATGAGCCAGCTTTGAACCGCGAAGTCCTTGACGCCCTGTTCAGCAACTGTGGGCACGTTGGGCAAGGCGTCAATGCGCCGCGCTGGCGTCACAGCGATCGCCACCAACCTGCCAGACTTCACCATGGGCAGCACCGCCGAGAGCACTTCCGCCATCACCTGCACCTGTCCGCCGACGATGGCTGTCATACCTGCGGACGCACCTTGAAAGGGCACGTGCGTCATGCTTACGCCCGCGCGCGCCGCCAAGCTAGCCATCACAAGGTGCTGCGTGGAGCCTATGCCACTTGAAGCGTAGTTGACGGTGCCCGGCCTTTCCTTCGCTAGCTTCAGTAGTTGCGGCAGGTCCTTGATGCCCGAGTCCGCGCTGACCACCACCACCAGTGGCAGCGCAGCCACGGGCGCGATTGGGTCAAAGCCCTTGAGGGGATCGTATGCTAGGTTCTTGCGTAGGGCGGGGCTGATCGCCATTGGCCCCGGCGAACCCATGATCAGCGTGTAGCCGTCAGCCGGCCGGCGTGCCGCGTAGGCCGCACCGATCGTGCCGCCCGCGCCAGCCTTGTTGTCGACCACCAGCGGCTGGCCCAGCGCCGGTTGCAGCTCTTGCGCCAAGAGGCGCATCGCGACATCCGACGAGTTGCCGGCCGGGAAAGGAACGATCATAGTGATGGGCCGGTCAGGGTAGGTATCGGCCGAGGCTGCCGTGGCGAGCAGCAGGAGGAACGCGGCCACTAGTCGCGAGAATTGTGTGTTCATGCTCTCATTCCTGGAAACAAATGTCGGACACCACTGCGCGCTGTTGCAAAAGCTGCGCAGGCGCGGCGATTGCGTCCCAGACCCAGCGTGCGGCGGATGGCCCCGACGCTTTCGTCGATGGGTGGGAAGTCGAAAACGTCCCGCCGACGTCAATTGCGATTCGATACATAAATTGCCTTCAGTTGGGTCGCTAAGCAGGG
>JBIKTP010000309.1:0-4283 GCA_044348035.1 Burkholderiaceae bacterium | reverse complement strand
CGGTGTGCCCGCCTCGGAGCGCAAGACCATCGACGAGTTCAGCCTGGAGCACTGGGACGCGCTGCTCAAGATCGACCTGACCGGCCTGTTCCTGATGAGCCGCGAGGTCGCTCGGGCCATGAAGGCACAGCGCTCGGGCCGCATCATCAACATCGCCTCGGTCCTGGGCTTGGTGCCGGCGCGTCTGCAAAGCTCCTACATCGCCGCCAAGGCGGGTGTCGTCAACCTCACGAAGGCGATGGCGCTGGAGCTGGCCCCGCATGGGGTGCTGGTGAATGCCGTGGCCCCGGGATCCACCCAGACCCAGGGCTGGGAGCAATGGATCCGCGATGCCGGCAGCGAAGCCCTGGACCTGCATGCCCGGCTGATGAGCCACATCCCGCTGGGCCGCCCCGGCACCACCCAGGAAATGGCGAATGCCGTGCTGTTTCTGGCCGCGCCCGACAGCTCCTACATCACCGGCCATGTGCTCACGGTGGACGGCGGCTGGACCGCCGGCTTCTCCCGTGACTTCTGAAAGTTGAGGACTCCTTGAACGCCAACACCGCCAACGCGACCACCGCCGCACTGCCGCCCGACCTGTCGGCAGACGAACTGGTACGCCTGTACGAGCAGATGCTGCTGCTGCGCCGCTTCGAGCTTGCCGCACAGGTGGCCTGCCGCAAGGGCGAGACGCCCGGTTTCCTGCATCTGTACATCGGCCAGGAAGCTTCGGGGGTCGGCGTGTGTGCGCACCTGCGCAAGACCGACTGGATCACCAGCACCCACCGTGGCCACGGGCATGCGCTGGCCAAGGGCATGTCGCCCGACACGCTGATGGCCGAGCTCTATGGCAAGCGCGACGGCTGCTGTGGCGGCCGCGGCGGCACCATGCACCTGTACGATGCGTCCTGCGGCCTGTTCGGCACCAACGGGCTCGTCGGCGGCGGCCTGCCCTCGGCAGTGGGAGCTGGCATCAGTGCACGGGCACGCGGCACGGATGACATCGGCGTGGCCTTTTTTGGCGACGGCGCAACCAACCACGCCGCGTTCCACGAGTCCCTGAACTTTGCCGGTGTGCAGCGTGCACCGGTGGTTTTCGTCTGCGAGAACAACCTGTACGCCACCGCAACGGCGCTGAGCAAGGCCACGCTGAATCCCGAGATTGCAACCCGTGCGGCTGCCTACGGCATACCCGGTGTGGCGGTGGACGGCAACGACCTGGTCGCTGTCTGGCTGGCCATGCGCGACGCCTGCGCGCGGGCCCGCAGCGGAGAAGGCCCCACGCTGCTCGAGGTCAAGACCTACCGCGTCGTGGCCCACCACGAGGGGGACTCCGTCGTGGGTGGCTACCGTTCCCAGGAAGAAGTCGATGCCTGGGCGCGGCGGGACCCGATCCGCATGGTGCGCGACCACTGGCTGCTGGGCCAGGGCCTGGCCGACCAGGCGCAGATCGATGCCATCGAACAGCGGGTCAAGGCGCAGGTACAGCAGGCGGTCGAGTTTGCCCGCAATTCCCCCGAACCCGACCCGTCCACCGTGGCGCAGCACATCTACGCCGAGCCGCTGAATCCGCCCGCCGCGATCGCCGCCGCCAGCGCTGCGCCAGCCTTCACGGTCACCACCAGCTGGCTGGATGCGGTGCGCGACGGCCTGGCCGAAGAGATGCGCCGCGATCCGCTCATCATCTACTTCGGCGAGGGCACCGGCGAGCGCGGTGGCACCTTTGCACATACCAAGAACCTGTTCACCGAGTTCGGCCCGCAGCGCATGGTGGACACCCCGATCTCCGAACTCGGCTTCACCGGTGCCAGCCTGGGCGCGTCGGCCACCGGTGTGCGCTGCGTCGCCGACCTGATGTTCGCCGACTTCCTGTTCGAGGCTGCCGGCCAGATCGTGCTGCAGGCGGCCAAGCTGCGCTACATGAGCAACGGGCAGATGCAGGCACCCATGGTGATCCGCGTCGGCGCCGGCGCGGTGCGCTCGGCCGGCCCGCACCACAGCGGCATGTACCACCCGATCTGGGCCCATGTGCCGGGCCTGGTCGTCTGTGTTCCGTCGACACCGGCGGATGCCAAGGGCCTGATGAAAACCGCTCTGCGCGCAGGCGACCCGGTGATCATGCTGGAGAGCAAGGCCTTGTTCGCCACCAAGGGCGAGGTGCCCACCGGCGACCACCTGGTGCCCTTTGGTCTGGCGCGGATCGCCCGCAGCGGCTCCGACCTCACCATCGCCGCAGCCGGGCAGATCGTGCATCTGGCGCTGCAGGCGGCGCAGACGCTGCAGGAGCAGGGCGTCTCGGTCGAGGTGATCGACCTGCGCACGATACAGCCGCTCGATGTGGACACTGTCGCGGCCAGCGTGCGCAAGACCGGGCGCCTGCTGGTGGCAGACGAAGGCTGGTCGATGTGCGGCGTGGGCGCCGAGCTGGGCCAGGCCATGAACGAGCTGGCCTTCGACTACCTCGATGCGCCGGTGGCCCGGCTGCATACCGATGCGATGACCCATCCGTTCGCGCCCGCGCTCGAACGCGCCATGCTGATCAATGCCGAGGCAATCGTGGCCGCCAGCCTCCAGGTGGTGGCAGGCGAGGCCCGGCCGCCCCGGCGCGCCCGCAGCGGCATCGGTGCGGCGCCGGTGGCAGTGGCGCCGACCAGCGCGCCGGCTGCAGTCCGGCCTGATGCGGCGCCTGCCGCATCTGCCCCCGAAGCTGCTGCCCCCGCAGCTGCTGCGCCTGCCGCTCCCGCCGCCGGGGCCGCAGCCACGCTGGTACCGGGCGAACCGCTGATGATGCCCTTCGGTGACCTGACAGTGAGCGAAGGTAAGCTGGTGCGCTGGGTCAAGAAACTGGGCGACCAGGTGGCTGCCGGCGAACTGGTCGTGGAGATCGAGACCGACAAGGCGGTGGTCGAGGTGGAGGCCCCATGCGCCGGAAGGCTGGTGCAGCTGCTGGAGCAGGAAGGCTCGGTGGTGAAGATGGGACAGCAGATCGCCGTGATCGACCCGGCAGGTGCCTGACCATGGTGGCCACTGCCAACCCGCCCTCCACACCTGCAGGCATGCGCAAGTTCGCCACACCGCTGTCGCGTGCGATGGCGCGCCAGCACGGCCTCGACCTGACGGCGCTGACCGGAACCGGGCCGCAAGGGCGTATCGTCAAGTCCGACATACTGGCCTTTCTGGCTGGTGCAGGGCAGGGCAGGCCCGCCCGGGAAACGGACGACGACCTGCCGTTCGACGCGGTACCGAACACCATCGGGCGTCGCCTGATTGCGCGACGGCTGACCGAGTCGATGCAGCAGGCGCCGCACTTCTATGTCCGGATCGATGTCGACGTCGAACCGGTACTCGCACTTCGCAAGGCCTGGCCGGACGGGCAGGCATCGCGTCCCACGCTCAACGACTTCGTCATCCGGGCCGCCGGCCGGGCGCTGCGCGAGGTGCCCGGTGTCAATGCCTCGTACACCGATGCCGCAGTGCGGCGTTACCGCCAGGTGAACGTGGCCGTGGCGGTTGCCGTGCAGGATGGCCTGCGCACGCCGGTGGTCCGGGATGCGGACACCAAACCCGTGGAAACCATCGCCCAGGAGATGCGGGCGCTGGCAGCCCAGGCACGGCAGGGCAGCCTGCCTGGCGAAGCCTCGCGCGGTGGCACCTTTTCGGTGTCGAACCTGGGCGGGCAGGGCGTGCGCGAATTCACGGCCGTGATCAACCCGCCCCAGGGAGCGATCCTGGCCGTGGGAGCCGCCGAAGCGCGGCCGGTGGTCCGCAACGGTGCCCTGGCCATCGCCACCATGATGACCGTGACGCTCTCGTCCGACCACCGCCACATCGACGGCGCACTGGCCGCGATGTGGCTGGCAGCCTTTCGCCACCATATGGAAAACCCTGAGCAATCGATCCGGTCCGCACCATGAAACAAGCACGCTCCGCCAGATTCGCCCGGTGTGCATTGACGCAAGCCGCTGAGCTGCCTAGTATTCACCCGGGGGGGCGATCGACCCCCGCGCACCCGTCACAACAAAAAGAAGTCTGCCGTATTTCGTCAACGTGATTTCATCAACCCAGGAGACAACACCATGCGTTTTCGACTCATTCTCTCGACCCTTCTGACTGCCGCCGCAGTGGCCATGTCGGGTGCTGCAAGTGCCAAGACCATCCTCAAGTTCTCGATCGGCGCCCCGGAAAGCGGTGGCGGCGAAATCATGGGCATGAAGGCCCTGAAAGAGTATGTGGAGTTCAAGAGCGGCGGCGAACTGGAAATCCGCCTGTTCTTCAACACCTTCGGCGGCTCGCTGCAGGTG
>JBIKTP010000308.1:0-4285 GCA_044348035.1 Burkholderiaceae bacterium | reverse complement strand
CGGGCGGCGTTCGGCCATATGGACGCGCTGCTGGCCTACCTGACGGCGCATTGCTGCCAGGGGCGCGGTTGTGCTGCCACCGGCCCCGGCGATGCCGCAATCTCGCGGGGGTACCAAGGTGCGTGACGCTGCGGATCTGCCCCACATCGCCCCGGCCCTGTTCGCGGCGCCCGACCCGGGCCAGCTCTTCGTGCCGGTGCGCAGCAGCCATCCGCCGCGGTTCCTGCTGCTGTACGGCTCGGTGCGTCCCCGTTCGTACAGCCGCCTGGTGACGCAGGAGGCCGCCCCATTCCTGGTTGACCGCTACAGCGAGCGCAAGGAGAGTGCCGAAGCCCTCGCGCGGCGCGTCCAGCTGGAGAGCATCTGATGCACGGCCCGCAGGACACCTGTTGCGGTGTCGATGGCGCCACTGCCGTGAAGCCGGGCGGGACCTGCCAGGCAGGGGGAGCCGACGCTTCCGCTGACGCCCTCAACCAGGATTGCTTCTGTGTGCAGGTCGACCCCGCCGCCCTGGCCCGGGCGCTGGATTCGGAACTCGGGCAGCCCGGCCTGCACGCACTGGTGCGAGAGCGCTGCCCGTTCCTGTTCGCGGCCCAGCCGGTGTTCGTGGCACCTGCCCACGTACAACGCATGGCCGAGGTGGTGCGTGCGGTGGAATCGGTGGTGGCGCTGCCAGCCTATCGGGAACATGCGCTGGCGGCCGCGCCGCAGACCGCCCGCGTGGGTGCCGCAGGCCCCAGGGGCGTCTTCTTCGGGTATGACTTTCATCTGGACCATGGCCATCTCGGCCTGATAGAGGTCAACACCAATGCCGGCGGCGCCATGCTCAACGCTGCGCTGGCGCGCGCCCAGCGCGCCTGTTGTAGGGCCATGGAGGGGCTGGTTCCCTCGCTGGCGCATGTGACTGCGTTCGAGCAGGCCATCGTCGCGATGTTTCGCGAGGAGTGGCGCCTGGCAGGCCGGCGCGGGCCCCTGGCCACGGTCGCGATCGTCGACGAGGCGCCCGGGGAACAGTACCTGTTTCCCGAATTCCTGCTGTTCCAGCAGCTCTTCGCGCACCACGGCATCCGGGCGGTGGTAGCCGCGCCGCAAGCGCTGCAATGGCGGGCCGGGCGACTGTGGCACGAGGACCTGGCCATCGATCTGGTCTACAACCGGCTGACCGACTTCTACCTGGAACAGGCGCACGCCGGCGCCTTGCGCGAGGCCCATGCCTGCGACGGTGTCGTGCTCACCCCGCATCCCCAGGCGCATGCCCTGTATGCCGACAAGCGCCATCTGGCGCTGTTCAGCAATGCAGCGCGCCTGCAGGCACTGGGAGTGCCTGCCGCCACGCAGGAGACCCTGTTGGCGCATGTGCCCCACACGGAAGTGCTCGACCCGGCCCATGCCGATCGCCTCTGGAGTGCCCGGCGCTCCCTGTTCTTCAAGCCGGTGGCCGGGTATGGTGGCCGTGCGGCCTACCGGGGTGACAAACTCACCCGCCGCGTGTGGCAGGAGATCCTGCAAGGCGACTATGTGGCGCAGGCCCTGGTGGCGCCAGGCCAGCGCATGGTGGAAGCGCAGGGCAGCCCGCAGGCCATGAAGTTCGACCTGCGCGCCTACAGCTATGCAGGGGCGGTGCAGTGGCTCGCCGCGCGGCTGTACCAGGGGCAGACGACCAATTTCCGCACACCCGGTGGCGGGTTTGCCCCGGTGTACAGCAGCGGCTTCCATGCCGGGTTGCGGACGTGAGCGCTGCAGGGCCGGGAGGTGGTCGCAGTCGCGGCGGTCGGCTCAGCGCCCGCCGGCAAGGCTGGCCGCCATCCGGCCCATGGCATGGCGAACCGCGCGCTTCACGACGCTGGCCTTGATGTCGAGCTTGCCTATGCACTGGCCGTTCATCACTCCGGCCAGACCATGCACGGTGGACCAGATGTACAGCGCATCGAGGTCGACGGCCTCGCGAGCCGCGGCGATTTCGCCATGCATGCGTCTGAGCACACCGCGCAGCACATCGAATGCGTGGGTGGCATCGGGCAGGAGGTCGAGTTCCGCGACCGCGTCGGGCCAGGTGGTGCTGAACATCAGCCGGTATTCCAGTGGATGCTCCTGCGCGTAGGCCAGGTACTGCACACCGAGCGACTCCAGATCCTTCTCCGGATCCTCGAACCGGTGCCGCGCGTCCAGGTGGGCGGCAAAGCGCTGGAAGCAACGGCGCATCACCTCGGCCAGCAGGTGATCGCGGCTGGGGTAGTGCTTGTAGGGGGCCTGGTGCGACACACCGAGCTTGCGCGCCACTTCGCGAAGACTCAGTTTCTCGAGGCCGTGTTCGGCAATCACTTCCTGGGCGGCCACGATGCAGGCGTCGCGCAGTTCCGGGGGTGCAGCAGGTTCGGTCTTCTTGCGGTGCATGGGGGTGTGGACGCAGTCAGGCGCCGCGTGAGGCGGCGACAGCCCCGATCGTAGCCACATTCAGGGCCGCCGCGGATCTGCGCAGGGCGGCCAGGCTCCGGAGCCGCTGGTTGGCAGTACCTACTGTTCTGGTCACTCGGGTAGACACTGTCAACAAAAAGCACTTGCGCATGATGCTTCTCCACCCCTCCAGACCCGCCCGACCCTGATCGTTGCGGACGCTTCCGCTGGTGGCCCTGCTGAGCGGCGCGGGGATCGCCGGGATACTAAACTTTGCAGGATCGACAGCCCGTTCCATTTTTCTGCGAAGTGATTCATGAATACTCCGTTTCCGCTGGGTGCCAAGGTACGTTTCACGCAGGATCGCCTGTCCGCGCTCTCACTGCGGGACAGAAAAGGCCTCGAGGGCCGCATCGGTGTGGTGCAGACGGATGGCAGCCGCACCAAGAAGCCGACGGTGTTTTTTCCGGCCGAACGTACACGACCCGATTTGCGCCTCTTCCGGGTGGATCCCAAGCAGCTGGAGATCGTTGAAATGCCGCCTGAGCCACCGGCCCCACCGCCCGCCAGTGCGGGCGCCAGTCGTCCGCCCACCGCTGCCGGCGAAAACCTGTCCCAGAGCGACCTGGACAAGCTGTTTGGTTGAGCCTTCAGCCGACCGGCAGTGGTCGGTACAGGAAGCGGCGCCATTCACCTGTGAGCGGCAGGATCGGGCCGGCTCACACCCACCCCTGCTGCCAGTGCGACTGGTCGCGCAACTCACGCCATGGGATGCGTCTGACAGATTGCGAGTGGACTGCCTGCAGGTCGACAAACTGGATCCGGGTGTCGGGCGGCTCCGGCAGCACGACATGGAGCACCAGGAAGTGTTTCTCCCTGGCCACGGGGTGCACGGCGGTCCACTTGGTGAGCAGGAGCTTTTTCGGATGGAGGGGGTTCATGGCGGGGCCGGCTGCGCTGTCGTTGCCGACCTGCGCCATAGCGTATCCGATCGTGCCAGGTATTCGAGGGTGAGCCCAGTCGTCGTGCCGGGTTTGCTGTCCGGCGGGTGGCGCGTTGGCTTGCGGCACAATGGTTGCGGCAATTCCCGATACCCACGCAGGCGCATGCATCCTTGCACCGGGTGGACCCGCGTTCTCGCGCAGATGCAGTCACAGCGCCATGGCACAGAAGAGGTCGATGCGCTTCGAAGGGTCCGTCATTCTCCTGGTGGACGGACTTCATGACTTTGAATTTGTCCTGCGCTGGCCTGTCAGGCCTCGTTCGGCTGGTGCATCCATGCGGGAATGTCGCGCTCGCCGTGCAAGACACGCCACACGTCGACGTGGTCGTCCATCTCGATGTAGAAGACGAGGTGCGGGTAGCACGTGAGAGGCCAGAAGCGCAGGCCCGGCAGGTTCAACCCGTGCGCATAGCGGGGTGACCCAGTGGCCGCGTGCCTGCTGATGTGCGCGTAGGCCTGCGCCAGGGCTGGGCATCGCGCGGGAATTGACACAGGAACTCCCGTGAATTTCAGCAACACACCTGGCCCGAACTGACAGATCAACGGCTGATTCCGATGATGCCCGGCTCGGGCCTGCGGCGTCCGGCCTACCAGACCCTGTGCCAGCTGAAGCTGGGCATCAAGCCGGCCTTTGAGGTGGCCAATGTGCAGACCGCCGTGGGCCTGGTGGCCGCCGGCCTGGGCGTGTCAGTGCTGCCGGCCTGCATTCTGGCATGGGTCTATGCAGCGCAACTGGTGTCGGTGCCGCTGCTGGCGCCAGTCGTCTCGCGGGCCATCGTGGCCGTGTACACGCGCGCCCGGCCATTTTCGATGGCGGCTCAAGAGTTCTTGAGGCTGTTCGAAGAAAGCGCGGCCCGCAGTGCGGTTTGAGGACTTATTGCGGCGCTT
>JBIKTP010000306.1:0-4295 GCA_044348035.1 Burkholderiaceae bacterium | reverse complement strand
ATACCTGGCTCGACCTGCAGGTGCAGGGCACGCGCCTGCTGCGCGACCTGAACACCCAGAATTTCGCCGACGACCTGGAACGGCTGCACCAGCGGATCGACCGCCTGTCCCGGCGCAACCCGGATGGTGCCCTGTTCGCGCTCTTTCACCTGGCTTCCAGCGAAATCGATCTGTACAGCGCCACCCATTCGATGCTGGTCACCGTGGTGTGCGGCATCACGGCGCGGGAAGTCCTGCAGTGGCCGGAGAGCGCCCAGGAAACCCTTTGCAAGGCCGCCCTGACCATGAACATCAGCATGACCAGCCTGCAGGACAGACTGGCCTCCCAGCGCGAGCCACCCACCCCAGAGCAGCGCGACTACATCGCGCAACACCCGCAGCGCTCAGTCGACCTGCTGCGGAAAATGGGCCAGCACGATCCTGACTGGCTCGAAGCCGTGCGCGACCACCACCGCACCCTGGCCGGCGACCTGCTATCGCGCTCGCCCGGCCAGCAGATCGCACGCCTGCTGCAGCGCGCGGACATCTTCACCGCCCGGCTGTCACCGCGCGCCTCGCGGCGGCCTGATTTGGGCGCAGCGGCGCTGCAGGCATGCTACTTCGACGAAAACCGCCAGATCGACGTGGCCGGAGCCGCCCTGATCAAGGCGGTCGGCGTGTACTCGCCGGGCACGCTGGTGCGCCTGACCAACAACGAAATCGGCATCGTCGTTCGCCGCGGTGCGAACACGACCTCCCCGCGGGTTGCCGTGCTGGTGAACCGGGATGGCTTTGCCACGGGCGAACATGTGATACGTGACACCGGCATGCGCGAGTTCCGGGTCATCGCCAGCGTGGCGCAGCATGAATGCAAGGTCAAGATCAACCTGGCACGCCTGCTGGCGCTGACCAGCGGACCGGCTTCAAACCAGCCGTGGTGAGGCCGGCTCAGCGAGCGACACTGCCAGTTCGCGCGCCAACTCCTTGCGGTACTTGTTGAGTTCCTGCACCGTGCCGAAGCTGCGCTCGAGCAGCAGGCTCAGGTTGTGCAGGATCCGCTCGACGACCTTGGTCTCCCAGGCCGCGTCAAACTTGATCTGCTGGTCCAGCCAGTGCTCCAGCCACTCAGGGTTCGGCATGCGGCTCTGGATGGTGTCACGCGGGAACAAGGACTTGTTGACATGCAGGTTGGTCGGGTGCAGTGCCTGGGCGGTCCGCCTGGCGCTGGCCATGAGCACGCCCACCTTGGCGAACGCGCTCTTGGCCTCCAGGCCGAAACGGCCGATCGCCTGCTTCATGTACTTGAGGTAGGCACCCCCGTGACGCGCTTCGTCCTGGCTAAGCCGGGTATAGATGGACTGTATGACCGGTTCGGTGTGCCACTCGCTGGCACGCCGGTACCAGTGGTTGAGCCGGACCTCGCCACAGAAATGCAGCATCAGGGTCTCCAGGGCCGGCGCAGGGTCGAATTCGAAGCGCACGGCATGCAACTCGGCCTCTGTCGGCTGCAGATCCGGGCGGAAACGGCGCAGATACTCCATCAGCACCAGGGAGTGCTTCTGCTCCTCGAAGAACCAGATCGACATGAACGCGGAAAAGTCACTGTCATGTCGGTTGTCACGCAGGAACATCTCGGTGGCCGGCAAGGCCGCCCATTCGGTGATGGCGTTGAGCTTGATGGTCTGGGCCTGTTCGTCGGACAATTTCGTGGCGTCGAAGCTGTCCCAGGGAATATCCCTTGCCATGTCCCAGCGGACAGACTCCAGTTGCTTGAATAGTTCGGGGTAGAGCATTGAGCGCCTTTGAGGGGCAATCCTGCCGGACTGCAACAAACCCGCGGATTTTAGTGCGGCCGGCTTGTCTGTGGTCCCCGTGCGCCGCACGCCCCCATGACCCACAACAGAAATGAACTGACCAGTCGCGAAAATACCAATTCGTCTACACTAAGCCATGCGCATCAGAATATTCCTTGCCAGATCCCGTATCGTCCATGGCCGGGCCGGGAACTTCGACGGGTCTTCGCGACTCCGTGGTGCATGGGCATCGCCAACGATGCCCCAGCCTTTGTTGCTGCGAAGCCGTCCCTGCCCCACCGGGCGGGATGACGCTGCGGGGCCTGTCGACTCCCCTCCCTCCTTGGCCCCGGGGCGCTTCGCGGCGCTTTTGTTTCTGCAGCAGCACGAGGGGTGCCATCCATGAAGGTCGCTGTCATCGGATCCGGCATCTCCGGCCTGTCGGCGGCCTACCGTCTGGCACCGCATGCAGCGGTGACATTGTTCGAGTCGGGAGACTATTTCGGCGGGCATACCCACACAGTGAATGTGTGTTTACCGACCGCGCGGGGTGACGTGACCCAGGGTGTCGATACCGGGTTCCTGGTCTACAACGAACGCACCTATCCGACCCTGATCGCATTGTTCAAGGAGCTTGGCGTCGAGACCGCCAAGTCCGACATGTCGTTTTCGGTCCAGGTGGGTGACGCCCTCGGTGGCGCTCCGCTGGAGTGGAGCGGCTCCAGCCTGAACACGGTCTTCGCGCAGCGCAGCAACCTGCTGCGTCCGCGGTTCCTGGGCATGCTGCGAGACCTGCTGCGATTCAATCGACTCACCACAGAGCTCGCCAACGCGCAGGCGGAGGCCGCGATGCAGCAGCCGCTGGGGGACTTCCTGCGCATCCACCGGTTCGGCGACGCGTTCTGCAACTGGTATTTCCTGCCCATGATGGGCTGCATCTGGAGTTGCCCGACCTCCCAAATGCTACAGTTCCCGGTGGCCACGATGATCCGCTTCTGCCATAACCACGGTCTGTTGCAGGTCGCCGACCGCCCGCAATGGTGGACGGTGCGCGGCGGCGCACGCCAGTACGTGGACAAGATCCTGGCGCGCATCGACGACAAGCGCCTGCGTACGCCGGTGCGGACGGTGCGCCGGATTGCTGCGGAAGATGGCGGCGGGCTGGATCTCTCCACAGACGCCGGCACCGAGCACTTCGACAAGCTGGTGATCGCCACCCACTCCGATCAGGCGCTGTCGCTGCTGGCCGAACCGAGCCAGGCAGAACGGGCCACGCTGGGCGCCATCCGCTACCACCACAACCGCGCCGTGCTGCACACGGACAGCCGCATGCTGCCCAGCCGACGTGCCGCATGGGCGGCCTGGAACTACGAAAGCACACCGGCTGGCGGGGCTGTGCGCGCGGAAGACAACCAGGTCTGCCTTCACTACCTGATCAACATGCTGCAGCCGGTGCCCTGGCAACAACCGGTGGTTGTGTCGCTCAACCCACTACGGCCGATCCGGCCCGACAGCATCCTGGGCGAGTTCGACTACGCGCACCCGGTGTTCGACACGGCCGCCATCCGGGCCCAGGGCATGATGGCCGAACTGCAGGGCCGTGGCGACACCTTTTTCGCCGGCGCCTGGCTCGGGTACGGGTTCCACGAAGACGGCATCAAGTCCGGCCAGGCCGCAGCCCGGCTGCTGCTCGAAAGCCGGCATGCTGCCCCGTTGGCGGAAGCGCTGGCATGACCCACCTGCCATGCTCCGACCCGCTGCCGCTGATCGGTTTCGGCGAGGTCCGCCATGCGCGCCTGCGCCCGTCGCGCAACCGGTTCAGCTACCCGACCTATTTCCTGATGCTGCCGATGCGTGCGCTGCAGGACCCGCAGTCTGCCGCCGCCCGCAGTCCGCTTGCGCGCAACCGCCGCGCCGCGCTGAGCTTTCACGACAGCGATCACGGAGATGGCCGCGGCCCCGAGGCTGGCGGCGCATTGGCCTGGCTCGACGGGCTGCTGCAAAGCGAGGGCATCCTGGATGCCCGCGGTGAAATCTGGCTGCACTGTTACCCGCGGGTGCTGGGCTATACCTTCAAGCCCGTGAGTTTCTGGTACTGCCACCGGGCGGCTGATGACCAGGGCGGCGCATTGCGTGCCATCGTCGCCGAGGTGAACAACACCTTTGGCGAGCGCCACTGCTATCTGCTCGACCATCCCGCCTATGGGGCGGAGCTGACAGCGCGCAAGGTCTTTCATGTGTCGCCCTTTCTGAAGGTCGAAGGCGGCTACCGGTTCCGTTTCATGCGGGCCTCGCGCGATGGGCTCGAGCGTACGGTTGCCCGCGTCGATTACGACGACACCGACGGCCCCGTGCTGCAGACCAGCGTCAGCGGCACCCTGGAGCCGGTCAGCGCCGGCTCGGTGCGCAAGGCGCTGTGGCGCTATCCGGCCATGACCTTCGGTGTCGCCCTGCGCATCCATCTGCAGGCCGCGCGCCTGTGGCTCAAGCGCGTGCAATTCATCCGCAAGCCGGCGCTTCCAG